>NZ_JBFBAZ010000177.1:0-13870 GCF_040682475.1 Hamadaea sp. NPDC051192 | reverse complement strand
GTGTCGAGGGGGCAAACCCGATGATGAAGGGGATGGGGGCGGGGGGTGCGGCGGGGCGGGGGTGAGCGGGGCGGGGGGTGGGTGGGAGCGGCGGGGTGGCGTCAGGGGAGGCGGGCGGCGACTTCGGCGCGAGCCGCCTCGATGAGGGAGTGCGCGATCGCGGCCGCACCGTCGCCGTCGCGCGACTCGATCGCGGCGACCAGCCGTCGATGGCTCTCGACGACCCCGGGGTCGACCTGGTCGGGCAGCGTACGCAGGTCTTCCCGGGCGGTGAGGAAAGCGGCGAACGGTTCGGTGAAGTGGCGGAACATGGCGTTGCCCGACGCCGCCAGCAGGGTCGTGTGGAACTCGACGTCGGCCGTGGTGAACGCGGTGTGATCCCGGGCCGTTGCGGCGGCTGCCATCGCGTCGCAGGCCGCTCGCAGCTCGGCCAGCTGCTCCGGGGCGGCGTACGCGGCGCAGCGGCGGGCGGCGTGCACCTCCACCGCTGTCCGTAGATCGCTGAGTTCGTCGAGCTGGCGGGGTCCGTCCGGGCCGGCGACGCGCCACCGGATGACGTCGCGATCGAGCAGGTTCCACTGCCGCATGGGCAGGACTCGCGTACCGATCTTCGGGCGGGGCCGGACCATGCCCCTGGCCTCCAGGACCCGCAGCGCCTCGCGGACGACCGGGCGCGACGCGCCGAACCGCTCGGTCAGCTCCTCCGGCACGATCCGGGCACCGGCGGGCAGCTCGCCGGAGGCGATCATGCGGCCCAACCGGTTGACGAGGTACCCGTGCAGCCCGCGGGTGGCGTCCGAGGTCACCGCTCCTCCTTGACGTGGTGCCGGTCGACTCGTAGGTTCTCCAATTGCCATACAGTATGACTATTGGAGGTTCGCCATGCTCGCCGGGGAGGTCGTCGTCGTCACGGGCGGCGCACAGGGCATCGGCGCCGCCATCGCCGCCGCCGCTGAGCAGCAGGGGGCTCGGGTCGGGGTGATCGACCTGCATCCGGCCCCCATCGGGTACGCCGTCCAGGCGGACGTCAGCGACGCGGCCGCGGTCGACGAGGCCTTCCGCGTCCTGACGGCCGAGTTGGGGCCGGTGACGGTGCTGGTCAACAACGCCGGGCGCAACGCGTACTTCGATCCGGTCGCCATGACCGAGGACGACTGGGAGACCGTCTTCTCCGTCGATCTCAAGTCGGCGTGGTTGTGCGCCAAAGCCGTGCTGCCGCCGATGATCGCGGCCCGCCGGGGGTCGATCGTCAACATCTCCTCACTGCACTCCTCGCTGACCAGCCGGGGCATGTTCCCGTACGCCGCGGCCAAGTCCGGCCTGGTCGGTTTGACGCGCAGCCTCGCGCTGGAGGTCGCCGAGCACGGCGTACGCGTCAACGCCGTCAGCCCGGGCTATGTGCGTACGCACCTGGTGCAGGATTTCTTCGACCGCTCGCCCGATCCGGGGCTGGAGCGCGCCGTCCTGGACGCGCAACCGCTGGGCCGGATCGGCACCCCCGAGGAGGTGGCGAACGTCGTCTGCTTCCTCGCCTCCCCGTACGCGTCCTATGTGACCGGAGCGAACTGGGCCGTCGACGGCGGCCTCGGCGCCCGCTTCGCCTGACCCCTACCGAGCCGGGCCGCAAGCCCGAGTCGAAGCCAGCCGCCGAGCCGCGAGCCCGAGCCGTGACACCCGGAGTGAACCGTGAAGATCATTTCGCTGGAGACGTTTCTCGTCGCCCCGCGCTGGCTGTTCTGCCGGATCGAGACCGACACCGGCATCGTCGGCTGGGGTGAGCCGGTCGTCGAGGGCCGGGCCGCCACCGTCCGCGCGGCCGTGCACGAGTTCGAGTCGTTGCTGATCGGCCGCGATCCGTTGCGGATCGAGGATCTGTGGCAGGTGATGACCAAGGGGACGTTCTATCGGGGCGGGCCGGTGCTGTCGAGCGCGGTGGCCGGCATCGATCAGGCGTTGTGGGACATCGCGGGCAAGTATCGGGGCGCGCCCGTGCACGAACTGCTGGGCGGTCCGGTGCGCGACCGGATCCGCATGTACGGCTGGGTGGGCGGCGATTCGCCGTCCGAGGTGACCGACGCCGTCCAGCGGCAGGTCGACGCCGGGCTGACCGCGATCAAGATGAACGTCGCCGGGCAGTTGCCGCCGCTCGCGTCCGCGCGGGACATCGCCGATGCCGTCGCCCGAGCCGAGGCCGCGCGGGCGGTGCTCGGACCGGACCGCGACCTCGCCATCGACTTCCACGGCCGGGCCACCAAAGCGACCGCGCGCCGCCTGATCCAGGCGCTGGAACCGGTGTCGCCGATGTTCGTGGAGGAGCCGCTCGTCCCCGAGCACGGTCATCTGCTCGGCGAGCTGTGCCGGTCCGCGACGGTGCCGATCGCGACCGGCGAGCGGCTGTACTCCCGGACCGACTTCCTGCCGGTGTTGCAGGCCGGAATCGCCGTGGCGCAGCCGGATCTGTCGCACGCCGGGGGCATCTCGGAGTCGCGTCGCATCGCCGTGCTCGCCGAGACGTTCGGCGTACTGCTGGCTCCGCACTGCCCGCTCGGGCCGATCGCGCTGGCCGCCTGCCTCCAGGTCGATCTGGCCACGCCGAACTTCCTCATCCAGGAGCAGAGCCTGGGGATCCACTACAACGTCGGGCACGACCTGCTTGACTACCTCGTCGACCCGGCCGTCTTCACGTTCCGCGACGGCCACCTGCTGCCGCCGACCGGGCCGGGCCTGGGCATCACCGTCGACGAGGACGCCGTACGCCGGGCTGACGAGATCGGGCACGACTGGCAGTCGCCGGTGTGGCGGCACGCCGACGGCACGCACGCGGAGTGGTAACCGGATCAGGGTTCTGGGTCGAATCTTGGGTCAAGATTCGACCCAGAACCCTGATCCAGCGCCAACAGGTGCGGCAGCGCCGACAGGCGAGACAGCGCCGACAGGTGCGGCAGTGCCGACAGCAGCCCTTGTGGGAACGCTCCCAGAGCTTCTATCATCCACAGTGCTCATTGCGTGTCGTCGAGACGCCGGGTATCTCGCCCACGTGTATCACCCGTTCGCGCGCAGCTGCTGCGCCAGATTCCGCCCCGGGAGTCACACGTGTCCATCACTCGAAGGCGCTTCATCGCGCCCACCCTCGTCCTCACGGCCGGCGTCACCCTGATCGCGTGGGGTATGACGGCACCGGTCGCCCAGGCCGCCGCCACCGGCTGCCAGGTCACCTACACCGTCCCGTCGCAGTGGTCGGGCGGGTTCACCGCCAACGTCGAGATCAAGAACCTCGGCGACGCCGTCACCTCCTGGAATCTCAAGTGGACGTTCCCGGCCACCGGCCAGGCCGTCGCTCAAGGCTGGAACGCGACGTACGCGCAGACCGGCCTCCAGGTCACTGCGACGAACCTCAGCTACAACGGCGCCATCGCCACCAACGGCGTCACCTCGATCGGCTTCAACGGGGCGTGGACCTCGGCCAACCCGATCCCGACCGGTTTCACGCTCAACGGCGTGGCCTGCACGGGCAGCACGACGACCGCCTCGCCCACGGCCACGGCGACTGCTTCACCGTCGCCGACGCGTACGGTGTCGCCGTCGGCGAGCCCGAGTGCCAGCACCAGCCCGAGTCCCAGCACGACGGTCAGCCCGACGGGCTGGAATCCGCCGTCGAACCTGGTGCAACCGCTCAACGAGGTCTGGGCGCACTATGAGTCGACCTACAACTCGCTCTACACCTTCCGCAATTACGGCTGGGACCAGGTCTTCGCCGGCGGCGGGCAGATCAACTACTGCGTACGCTGGGATTCGACGGCGCATGTGACCGCGGCGCTGCGCGACCAGATCCACGCCGCCCTGGCCCGGCAGTTCAAGAAGTGGATGGACGTCATGGTCGGCCACAACGGCTGGCCGTACGCCACCGTGCCGGTGAAGGTCGTCGGCTGGGCCGTGCGCGACCGGGCCCAACTGGAGTGGACCGACACCTCGGTCGACATCTACGTCAACAACATCCGCGAAGACGCGCCGCAGTGCTCTGAGCCGTGCGGCCGCTTCTTCCACCAGGACGGCAACTACTCCGGCTGCACCGGTGGCGCGTCGCACCACTACGACATGTCGTTGTGGCTGACCGCCGGGATGACCGGCGGCGCCGGCGGCGACTGGGGCCAGCGGATCGGCAGCGAGTACTTCACCGGCAACCTCAACACCGACAACATCCACATCTTGCTGCACGAGATGGGGCATACCTTCGGGCTGGACGACTTCTACGACTGGACGCCGACCGGTCAGTGCTGCTTCATCATGAACGCGGGCAGCGCCACCTCCATCACCGAGTTCGACAAGTGGATGTTCCGCGACTGGTGGCGGCATCTGAAGAGCCGCTACGGCTACTGAGCAGGCGACGGCCCGGGCCCGTGCGGCCCGGGCCGTTCTCCGGCACTATGAGCTCATGCGCGGCCGTACTCAGAACGACGGTTCCACCCCTCGTGACCAGCGGCACGACTACTGGGGTGCGGTGCTCGACAGCCCCGACGCCCAGGCGCTGGCCCGGTTCTACGCCGAGTTGCTCGGCTGGGAGCTGGGTCCCGAGGGCCGGACGATCATCCCGCCCGACAGCGTCGGCTACCTCGCCTTCCAGGACTCCCCGGAATACGTTCGGCCGGTGTGGCCACCGGCCGAGGGTCGCCAGCAGCAGATGCTGCACCTGGACTTCGAGGTGGAAGACCTGGCCGCCGCGGTGGGTCACGCCGTGGAGCTGGGCGCGACTCCCGCGGAGTTCCAGCCCCAGGCGGAGGTCCGGGTCATGCTCGACCCGGACGGTCACCCGTTCTGCCTCTACGCCAACGGCTGATCAGGCCGTGGGCACTCGGGCTTCGCGGGGCAGCACCTGAAGCACGCGGATGATGTGCTCACGGAATTCCGACATGTACGCCGAAAGGAAGCTCGCGGTGGCCGGATCGGTGACCGCGCCGTCGCCCGGGAACAGTTCCGGCGTGTACTGGATGTACGCCTCCGGCGCGGTCATCTGCCGGGCGTTGCAGAACGAGAGCACATTCCGCAGGGTCTGCTGAGCCAGTGCCGTGCCGATCTGCCCGATGCTGGCTCCGATGACGGCGGCCGGGATGTGGTCGAAGGCGTTCTGACCCCACGGCCGCGACGCCCAGTCGATGGCGTTCTTGAGTGCTCCGGGGATCGACCGGTTGTATTCGGGCGTCACGAACAGGATCGCCTGGGACCGGTGGATGGCATCCTTCAACGCCATCGCCTCCGGCGGGTACGCCGTGTCGAGGTCTCGGTTGTACAGCGGCAGGTCCCCGATCGGGATCTCGGCGAACTCGAGGTCCTCCGGCGCGAGCCGGATCAGTGCCTTGGACAGTTCCCGGTTGATCGAGGTCGACGAGAGGCTGCCGACGAAATATCCAACCTTGTACGTGGCCATGACCCCTTTCTACCGTGGTTGACCTGCTCAGAAGCGGAGTTCGGCAACTCCGCGCGACGCGGGGCCGTGACAGGCGTCAGCCGGTGGGCGTACCAAGATCGCGATTCAGCCAAGATCTCTCCACCTAACGGCTGACCTGCGAAAACGTTCGTCAGCAAGATCTAGTGGCGGCAGCCGATGCCGAATCATGGTCAACCTGGTTACCGTGCGCTGGCATTGTCGATCACCCCCGGAGAGCTTTCGTGTCAGCAGGACGTTTCAGCCCCTACATCCGCCGAGTGGGCGTTCCGCTCGTCCTCGCGGTGGTCGGGACGGTCACCCTCGGCGTCGGCGTGTTCGCCGCGTCCGTGAAGGACAGCCAGATCCCCACCACGGCCCAGGCGTTCAAGACCCACCAGTGCGACGGCTTCGGTACTTTGTCCGATTCGCAGGACGGCTGGCACTTCGTCGTCCCGGACAAGCAGGGTGATGGCTTCACCAGCCTCACGCTGACCTTCTCGACCTCCGGCGGCACCGTGACGGCCGGGCCGATCACGAGCACGAACCCCGCCGCGCCGAACACCGGCACGGGCTGGAAGGGCTGGCTCGACGCCGCCGGCAAGAAGCAGCAGTACAAGCACGCGTACGTGATCACGACGGCGGGCTGGCAGCTGACCGCCGCCACCGCCGACCTCGCCAACGAGGCGAAGGACGCGACGTTCAACCTGAGCCACACCTGCCCCGGTACGCCGGTCAAGCCGTCGCCGAGCGCGTCGCCGTCGACCTCGCCGAGCCACTCGACCAGCCCGTCGCCGGAGGTGTCGGAGTCGCCGAGCGCGAGCCCGTCCGCGAGCGTGACGGAGAGCCCGAGCCCGTCGGAGAGCCCCAGCGTCTCCACGAGCCCGTCGCCTGAGGTGTCCGAGAGCCCCAGCACGTCGACGTCCCCGTCGCCGGAGGTGTCCGAGTCGCCGAGCACCAGCCCCTCGGCTGAGGTGTCGGAGAGCCCGAGCACGTCGACGTCCCCGTCGCCGGAGGTGTCCGAGTCGCCGAGCCCGACCCCGTCGGTCACGGTCACGGAGAGCACCAGTCCGTCGCCGGAGGCTTCCGAGAGCACCAGCCCGGTCACGTCGCCGACGCCGTCGCCGACCACGATCGAGATGCTGCCCACCACGGGTAGCTCGTTCAGCTCGATCCTCATCGTCGCCGGTTCGCTGCTCCTGCTGGGCGGCGGTCTGATGATGGTCGCGACTCGCCGCCGGCTGGTCGAGATCGAGTAAGTAAGCCCCGCTGAAACCACCAGGCGCCGGACGGCATACGTCCGGCGCCTGGTGTCTATCATGATCGACATGTCGCCCGCCGTCGCCATCCGTCCCGCCCACGCCGACGACGAGCCCCGCTGGCGCGAGCTGTGGGACGCGTACACCCGGTTCTACGAACGCGAACCGGTCGAGGCGATCACCCGCCAGACCTGGTCCCGCATCCTCGATCCGGCCGGCTCGGTGCACGCGATCGTCGCCGAGCGGCCCGGCGAGGGCGTCGTCGGCATCGCCCACTATCTGCTCCAGGACAGCACCTCGGCGTTGGCGCCGGGCTGCTACCTCCAGGACCTCTACGTCGACCCGGACGTGCGCGGCGGCGGCGTCGGCCGGGCCCTGATCGACTGGCTATGGAACGAGACGCGCGTACGCGGCTGGTCGTCGCTGTCCTGGCAGACCCGGGAGACCAACTACCGCGCCCGGATGCTCTACGACAACTACACCCCGCACAGCGGATTCCTGCGGTATGTGCTGCGAAACCCGTAGCGACTGCACGCTACCGTCTTGCCGTGACCTCCGGCTTTCTACGTGACATCGCGGCCAGCGCCGCACTTTTCGGCTTCGTGACCTCCGTCTGGTTCGGCTGGGCGCAGGAGTCGCCGCCACAGCGGTGGCGCGCCTGGCTGACCACCGGATCGATCGTGGGGCTCGCCTGCACCGTGGCCGGCGGAATCCTCGTGTGGCGGCATTGGAACGACGGCACCGCCTTCGACGCCGACACCAGCCCGAAGTTCGGCATCGTCGTGGCGATCGAGTTCGTCCTGGCCGGAATCGGTTGCGTCCTCCTGGCGCGCCGCGGGAAGAAGGAACTGATGGCCGCCTGGGTCGCCCTGGTGGTCGGCCTGCACTTCATCCCGCTGGCGATCCTGGTGGACTACGCGTTCTTCCACATCGTCGCGGTCCTGGTCAGCGTCGCGGCGATCGTCTCGGTGCCGCTGGCGCGCCGCCGGGGCGTCTACCCCAGCGCGATGACGGGTCTGCTCACCGGCTCGGTGTTCCTCGTGGCAGCCTACGTTTCGCTGATCACTGCGCTGACCTTCTGACCGGTCCCAGGCGCTGCTTTCGGCGTACAAAAAAAGTCCAGGCCGACCCGCGCGGGCCGGCCTGGACTCAGCGGAGATCAGGCGACGTCGAACCGGTCGAGGTTCATGACCTTGACCCAGGCGGCGACGAAGTCGCCGACGAACTTCTCCTGAGCGTCGTCGCCGGCATAGACCTCAGCCACGGCACGCAGCTCGGAGTTCGAGCCGAAGACCAGGTCGGCGCGGCTGCCGGTCCACCGGACCTGCCCGGCCGCGTCACGGGCCTCGTAGGTGAGGTCGTCGCCGGCCGGCGTCCACTGGGTGCCGAGGTCGAGCAGGTTGACGAAGAAGTCGTTCGTCAACGACCCGGGCTTGTCGGTGAGGACGCCGAGCGAGGACTTGCCGTAGTTCGCGCCGAGCACCCGCAGACCGCCGACCAGCACGGTCAGCTCGGGCGCGCTCAGCGTGAGCAGGTTGGCCTTGTCGACCAGCAGGAACTCGGCCGGCAGGCGGTGGCCCTTGCCGAGGTAGTTGCGGAAACCGTCCACAGTGGGCTCCAGCGCCGCGAACGACTCGGCGTCGGTCTGCTCGGCCGTGGCGTCGACCCGGCCCGGCGTGAACGACACCTCGACGTCGTGACCGGCCGCCTTCGCCGCCTGCTCGACCGCCGCGGAACCGCCGAGGACGATCAGGTCGGCCAGCGAGACCTTCTTCGCGCCCTGGGCGTTGAACTGCTGCTGGACGCTCTCCAGCGCGCTCAGCACCACGGCCAGCTCGTCGGGCTCGTTGACCTCCCAGCCGCTCTGCGGCTGCAGGCGCACACGCGCGCCGTTGGCGCCACCGCGCTTGTCACTGCCGCGGAACGTCGAAGCCGACGCCCACGCGGTCGAGACCAGCTGCGCGACGGACAGGCCGGACGCGAGGATCGCCTGCTTGAGCGCCGCGACGTCGGCCGCGTCGATCTGCGCGTAGTCGGCGGCCGGCAGCGGGTCCTGCCAGATCAGCACCTCGGCCGGGACCTCCGGGCCGAGGTAGCGCACGATCGGGCCCATGTCGCGGTGGGTCAGCTTGAACCAGGCGCGGGCGAACGCGTCGGCGAACTGCTCCGGGTTCTCCAGGAACCGCCGCGAGATCTGCTCGTAGACCGGGTCGAACCGCAGCGACAGGTCGGTCGTCAGCATCGTCGGCCGGTGCTTCTTGGCCGGGTCGTACGCGTCCGGGATGATCTCGGCGGAGTTCTTCGCGACCCACTGGTGCGCCCCGGCCGGGCTCTGCGACGGCTCCCACTCGTAGCCGAACAGGATCTCGAAGAAGCTGTTGCTCCACTGGGTCGGCGTGGTGGTCCAGGTGACCTCGAGGCCGCTCGTGATCGCGTGCGGGCCCTTGCCGGACTCGTAGGTGCTCTGCCAGCCCAGGCCCTGCGCCTCCAGCGGCGCGGCCTCCGGCTCGGCGCCCACGTGGTCGGCCGGGCCGGCGCCGTGGGTCTTGCCGAAGGTGTGGCCCCCGGCGATCAGCGCGACGGTCTCCTCGTCGTTCATCGCCATGCGGCCGAACGTCTCGCGGATGTCCCGCGCGGCAGCGATCGGGTCCGGGTTGCCGTTCGGTCCCTCCGGGTTGACGTAGATCAGGCCCATCTGGACGGCGGCCAGCGGGTTCTCCAGCTCGCGGTCGCCGGTGTAGCGCTGGTCGCCCAGCCAGGTGCTCTCCGGGCCCCAGTAGACGTCCTCGTCGGGCTCCCAGACGTCGGCGCGGCCACCGGCGAAGCCGAAGGTCTTGAAGCCCATCGTCTCCAGTGCCACGTTGCCGGTGAGGATCATCAGGTCGGCCCAGGAGATCGACTGGCCGTACTTCTTCTTGACCGGCCACAGCAGGCGGCGGGCCTTGTCCAGGTTGCCGTTGTCCGGCCAGCTGTTCAGCGGGGCGAACCGCTGCTGACCGGCGCCCGCGCCGCCGCGGCCGTCGCTGATGCGGTAGGTGCCGGCGCTGTGCCACGCCATGCGGATCATGAACGGGCCGTAGTTGCCGAAGTCGGCCGGCCACCAGTCCTGCGAGGTCGTCAGGACCTCGGCGATGTCGCGCTTGACCGCGGCCAGGTCGAGGGCCTGGAACGCCGCGGCGTAATCGAACTCCACCCCGAGCGGGTTGGCCACGGCCGGGTTCTTGGCGAGGATCTTCAGGTTGAGCTGGTTCGGCCACCAGCCGCGGTTGCCGCCACCCTGAGTCGGATGCGGCGCCCGTCCGTGCGCGACCGGGCAGCGGGACTCGGCCCCGGCCTCGGCGTCGTGGACTACGGCGTCGTGGTTCTCTGACATCGGATTCCTTCCGGGCTCACCTGTGGGTAATCACCCGCAGTCTTGCCCGTTTTCTGGAATCAGTCAAGAAAATGGGCCTCAGGTCACCCATCTCGCCCGCTGGTCACAGCGCTAACTCGCGACGGCCTTGAGGGTGTCATCCCAGAAGTTCCCGCGCCGCTCGGCGATCTTGCCGCAGGAGTCCCAGGCGCCGTACGCCCCGCCCTTGGCCGAGAACTGGCGGCCGAACCGGTTGCCGATCACCCGGAACGCGGTGCTCTTCTCCCGCGGGCAATACAGCGTGTACGCGCCGCCGGCGAGGAAGTTGTCCGTGATGAGCACGTCGGAGTTGCCGGTGGGATGGCTGATGATCGCCGAGGTGCCGCCCGGATTGAAGATCGTGTTGTGCCGCAGGACGATGTGCGCGCCGCCCGCGAACTGCGCGCCGTCGGAGTGACCGGTCGCCCCTTCGTAGAGGTCGTGGATGTAGGAGTCCTCGATCGTCATGGTGTCGTCGATGTCGAAGCCGTTCTCGCAGCCGTGGATGTTCGCGCGGCGTACCTTGGCGCCGTAGTAGCCGATCCCGGTCGTGTTGTGGTTCTTGCAGTCGATCTCGACGTCCTCCACCAGCAGGCCGCCGCCGGCGTACTCCTCGGCGAAGCTGCCGATGCCGTAATAGGACGTGCAGGTGATCTTCGACTTCCGGATCGTCACGTTCGGCGCCTTGACCAGTACGCAGCCCCGGATGTCCTTGCCGGAAACGACCGCGCCCTTCTTCGTGATCGTGAGGTCGCCGGACACGACTGTCAGCGCCGTCCCGGCGGGTACGCCGGTCGTCGTCGAGTCCGGGTAGCCGCAGGCGCTCGGCTCGGCCGCGCAGCCCTTGCGTTTGGCCGACGGGCTCGGGGTCGGCGTACTCGACTGCTGTGGCGTCGGCGTCGCGACGGCACCGTCGGCGGTCGCAGTGGGGAACGCGGTCGGTGCCGCGATCGGCTGAACCTGCTGGTCAGGCCAGACGAGGAAGGTGACGACAGCGATCGCGGCGACGACTCCGGCCGCGACGGCGGCAACCCTGACACCTCGCACGGCGCGTACCGTAACTTCGTCCATTGTGGAAGTCAATGGGGCGGTGTGGCCCCGCACGCACCGCGGGGCCACACCGTGGGACGACGCCGGACTACGCGGGCCGGACGTTGTGGTTGGCGCTGAACAGGTTGCCCGGGTCGAACTGCCGCTTCACCGCCGCCAGCCGGTCATAGGTCGCCGCCGGGTAGACCGCCGCGACGTCCGCCTCGGTGGCGGTGGCGAGGAAGTTGGCGTACGCCCCGCTGACGTGCGGTGCGAACCGTCCCCACAGCGCGTCGAGCCCGGCCCGGGCGCCGTCCACGACCGGCTTCGGTCCCGCGATCGTGGTCAGCACCATCAGCTCCGCCGAGCGGTGGGCGTACGCCGTCGCGTCCGACGGGACCTCGGACACCGCGCCGCCGAGACTGCGTACGGCCAGGAACGGCGGTCGCTCGGAAGCGCCCACCTCGGCCAGCATGCGCAGCACCTCCGGCACGGAAGCCTGCTCGACGAACCCGCTGCGGGTGAACAGTGCGATGCCGGGCGGCGGGACGACGCCGTCCACGAGGACGTCCGGGTACGCCGTGAGCGCCACGTTGTCGTCGAGGACGGTCCCGAGCCGCCGGATCGGGTCGATCGCCTGCGCGGCCAGGTCGGGGTCGTCGCCGTCGTAGGCGACGCGGACCTCGACGGGGGCGGCGTTGCCGCCCGCGAACGGGTTGGCCAGCTCGACGATCGAGGTCAGCTCCGCCGGCGCGGTACGCAGATACTCCGCCCAGCCGTGCAGCACGGTCGCCGCCTCCGCTGCCGGGAAGGAGATCCGGCCGAAGAACACGTCCGTCGTCGGGTGGGCCTGGAACTCGAAGGCAGTCACGATGCCGAAGTTGCCGCCGCCGCCCCGGATCGCCCAGAACAGGTCCGGGTTCTCGGCCTCGCTGGCGCGTACCAGCTGGCCGTCGGCGGTGACGACCTCGGCCGAGACCAGGGCGTCCAGGGCGAGGCCGTGCTTGCGGACCTTCCAGCCCATGCCGCCGGAGAGCGTCAGCCCACCGACGCCGACGCTGCGGGTGTCGCCGGAGGAGATCGCCAGGCGGTGCGGGGCGAGCGCCGTAGCGACCTGCCCCCAGGTGGCGCCGCCGCCGATCCGCACGAGGGAGTCGTCGAGGACCTCCACGTCGGCGAGCGGGCTGAGGTCGATCACGACGCCGCCCTCGTTCGTGCCGAAACCGGCGAAGGCGTGCCCGCCGCCGCGCACGGCCAGCGGGAGGACGGCGGAGTTGGCGAACGTCACGGCGGCCTGCACGTCGGCGACCGACTTGGGGCGCAGCACGTACGCGGGGCTGCCGACGACCAGAACGGAACGGCTGGCGGTCTCGTAGTCCGCGCCGCCGGGCTCGATGATGTCGCCGCGGAAGTCGCGGCGCAGGATGTCCAGCTCATTGCTCATACCCTTCCGACGAGAAAGCGCGGCGAGATGTGACATCAGCGGCTGTGACGCGCGTCTCCGTCACAGTCGTCGGCCATTACGCTGGACCTTCACCTTGGGTGAAGGCCCACCATGGGATTCGCCGGGCCGCCGGTCCGGCACGACGAGGAAGGCGGAACGGGTGCTGACGATCGGCGAGTTCTCCCGCGCCGCCCGGCTGTCACCCCGGGCGCTGCGGCTCTACGACAAGCTCGGGCTGCTGCCGCCGGAAGTGGTCGACGCGGAGACGGGGTACCGGTACTACCACCCCGAACAGCTCGACCGCGGCCGGTTGATCGCCTGGCTGCGCCGGCTCGGCATGCCCCTGGACGTGATCCGCGTGGTCTGCGACGCGACCCCTGACGCGGCCGCGAAAGAGATCGAGCGGTATCGCGCCGTGATCGCGTCCGAGGCGGCCACCCGGGACCGGGTCGCCACGTTCCTCGTCGACCACTTCTCCGGAAGGGCCGAACCCATGCCGACCCCACTGACCATCCAGTACGCCGCGCGCACGGAGCCCGGCGTCGGCCGCGACACCAACGAGGACACGGCGTACGCCGACGACCGGCTGCTCGCCGTCGCGGACGGCATGCGCGGCGCGGCCGGCGCCCGGGCGAGCGCCGCCGCGATCGAGGCACTGCGCGACCTGCCGTCCGGCGACCTGATCCCGGCGCTGGCCGCTGCGGTGGATCGGGCCCAGGCGCGGCTGACCGAGATCGCCGCCGACGACCCGTCGGGGCAGGCGGTGACCACGCTGACCGCCCTGGTCTGGTCCGGTTCCCAGCTGGGCCTGGCGCACATCGGCGACACCCGGGTCTACCTGCTGCGGGACGGGCAGCTGTTCCAGCTCACCCACGACCACAGCTAC
This sequence comes from Hamadaea sp. NPDC051192, assembly GCF_040682475.1. Taxonomy (NCBI): domain Bacteria; kingdom Bacillati; phylum Actinomycetota; class Actinomycetes; order Micromonosporales; family Micromonosporaceae; genus Hamadaea; species Hamadaea sp. NPDC051192. Next base: position 442 of record NZ_JBFBAZ010000177.1, on the reverse strand, counting down.
GTCCAGTCGCTGGTCGACAGCGGCCGGTTGACCGACGACGAGGCGATGGCGCACCCGCAACGGGCTCAGCTCATCCGCGCGCTGACCAACGAAGGCGCGGCCGAACCTGACCTGAGCGTACGCGAGGCACGGGCGGGCGACCGCTATCTGCTGTGCACCGACGGGCTGTTCGCGGTGGTGGACAAGGACGCCATCCGCACGTCGCTCGCCCGATCCGTGGGCGCGGGCGAGGTCGTCGACGACCTCATCGCCCGGGCGTACGCCGCCGGCGCTCCCGACAACGTCGCCTGCGTGGTCGCGGACGTCGTCCCCGCCTGACCCCTCACCTGGGGCCGCTGGATCGAGCGCGCGGCCGCTGGATCGAGCGCGGGGCTGCTGGATTGGGCGCTGGATCAGGGTTCTCGGTCGAATCATGGCCCAAGATTCGACCCGGAACCCTGAT
>NZ_JBFBAZ010000176.1:0-13968 GCF_040682475.1 Hamadaea sp. NPDC051192 | reverse complement strand
CGGGCTCGGCGGTCAAGGTGCAGCTGGTCTACCCGTCGCCGCTGTGGCGGGCGCACGGCCTGTCGGGCTGGTCGGTCAGCGAACGCGGGCCGCTGCTGTCGACCGTGGACGATTCGCCGGCGGACGGCTCGGTCGGGGTGCTGACCGGATTCGTCACCGGGGCCGAAGCCCACCGGTACGCCGCGCTCCCCCTCGCGACTCAGCGGGCTGAGGCGACCGAGCAGGCCGCCGCGCTGTTCCCGCAGCTGCCTGCGCCGATCGCCGTCCACGTCACCGACTGGGTCACCGACCCGCACAGCCGGGGCTGCTACGCCGCCCTCCTCGGGCCGGGCGACTGGATCCGGAGCGGCCCCCATCTGACCCGCCCGCACGGCCGCGTCCACTGGGCCGGCACCGAGACGAGTACCGAGTTCTTCGGGCTCATGGAAGGCGCGATCCGCTCCGGGCACCGAGCGGCCGCGGAAGCAATTCTCACCCCCACTGATCCCACCCTTGGAGGGTCGCGATGAGCGACAGTCCGATCGCCCCGCTCGCGGTGCGCGAGCAGTTCATGACCGAGCCCGGCCTCGGCGCCGGCAACTTCCTCGAGTACGCCGTCCGGCACAACCCGAACCGGGCGGTGCCGGTGGTGTACAGCCACACCACCGATCATCGCGGCGAGGTGGTCCTGCGCGGGCACAGCCTGCAGGACCTCGCCACCCTGCGCGACCGGTACGCCAAGTGGTACCACGCCAACGGCGTACGCCCCGGCGAACCGGTCGGCATCGTGGTCGCCGAAGGACTCGAACCGCTGCTGCACTACCTGGCGTTGACCGCGCTCGGCGCGATTCCGGCCGCGATCAACGACGCGATGCGGCCGGACGTCATGATCCGGTACCTGAACCACGTCGGCGTGGTCGGCATCGTGGCCGACGACACCACCCGGCTGGCGACGGCGTACCGGGCGGATCCGCAACGGCGGCCGCGCTTCCTCGCGCTCGCCGCCGAGGTCGCCGCGTTCGACGCGGACTCCGTCGCGCTGCCGGAGGCGTACCCGTATCAGCACCAGCCCGACGACGTCTGCGCGCTGATCCACTCCTCCGGCACGACCGGCACGCCCAAGTCCACGACGCTGAGCCACCGCAGCTTCTGGGACGGCAAGCAGGACCGGATGACCCGGTTCCCGGCCGAGCCGTACGACCGGCTCATGTCGCTGATGCCGCACACGCACGCGGGCGGGCTCAGCTACTTCCTCACCGCCGTCCTGATCGGGCTGCCGACCGTGGTCATGGGCGACTGGCGGCGCGCCGCGGTCGAGCCGGTGATGGAGGCGTTCCAGCCGACCATGCTGGCCTCGTTCCCACGTACCTTCGTCGAACTGGCCACGGGCGAGCTGCCGGTCAAGGGCGCGGCGAAGGTGCACTCGTGGTTCAACACCGGCGACTCCGCCCACTTTGGACACATCCGCCGCCTGGTGACCCTCGGCGAACGCCCGGCCGGGCTGATCAAGCCGTGGCTGCTGCCCAAGGAGGCGGCCGACGAGGCGGCGCTGCCCGGCTCTCAGTTCGTCGACGGGCTCGGCTCCTCGGAGATGGGGATGGCGCTGTTCGGCGGGCTGTGGACGCCGGAGACGCCTCGCAACGACCGCTGCGTGGGCAAACCCCAGCCCGCCGTACGCCAAGCGGCGGTGCTCGACGACGACGGAGCCGAGCTGCCGGTCGGCACGGTCGGTCTGCTGGCCGTCCAGGCGCCCTCGATCACGCCCGGCTACTGGAAGAACGACCGGCTCACCGACAGCTTCCGGCTCAACGGCTACTGGCTGACCGGCGACGTCGCCCGGGTGGACGCCGACGGCAACTTCTATCACCTCGACCGCACAGTCGACGTCATCGACACCCTCGCCGGCCCGGTCTACAGCCTCGGGCTGGAGGAGGTGCTACTCGCCGACTGCGCCGACGTCGTACTCGACTGCTCGGTCGTCGGGGTGCCCGCGCCCGAGGGTGGCCAGCGTCCGATCGCGGTGGTCCAGCTCCAGGCGGGCGCCGACTCGACCGCCGAGGCCGTGCTGGAGAGAGCGAACAAGGAACTCACGGCAGCTGGGCTTCCGTCCCTGGCCGCGGTGCTCATCGCCGACCCGGCGGCCGGCTTCCCGCTCGGGCCGACCGGCAAGGTGCTCAAGCGCGAGCTGCGTACGCGGCACGCCACATTGCTCACCGCTTGATCCGCACGTCTCCCACCCCCCGACTGGTCAAGGAGAACCAACCATGTCTCGTTACGACTGGGGCGACACCCACCCCGGCATCGAACGACTGAAGGCCGCCATCACCCCCGCTCGCGACAAGGTGGTCGGCCACCCGCTCTACGCCGCGCTCGACAGCCACGAGGCCATCACCACCTTCATGACGCACCACGTGTACGCCGTGTGGGACTTCATGTCGCTGCTCAAGTCGTTGCAGCGGCAGCTGACCTGCGTCGACCTGCCCTGGGTGCCGACCGGGCCGACCGGCAGCCGCCGCCTGATCAACGACATCGTCCTCGTCGAGGAGAGCGACGAACTGCAGGGCGGCTTCATCAGCCACTTCGAGCTGTACCTCGGCGGGATGTCCCAGTCCGGCGCGGACCGGACTGCCATCGACGCCTTCATCGAGCTGTTGCGCGACGGCAAGGACGTGCTCGACGCGCTGGAGGCGGCGGACGTGCCCGCCTCGTCGGCGGAGTTCGTGCGGACCACCTGGAAGTTCATCCAGGAGGCGCCGGTGCACTGCCAGGCCGCCGCGTTCGCGTTCGGCCGCGAGGACCTCATCCCTGACATGTTCGAGCAGGTCGTGAAGGTCAACGCGCACCAGGACGGCAAGCTGGACACGTTCGTGGACTACCTCGCCCGGCACATCGAGGTCGACGGGGAGGAGCACACCCCGATGGCCATGCAGATGCTCGCCGACCTGTGTGGCGACGACGACACCAAGTGGGCCGAGTGCGCCGAGACGGTGAACAACGCGCTCGCCGCCCGGGTCCGGCTCTGGACGGGAATCCTCGCCGCCATCAAGTAGCGCACATCGAAATGGGCTCCGGCAGAACGCCGGAGCCCATTTCCGTAGGTCGGTTGTCGTCAGCGGAGCCAGGAACTGGTGAGGTCGAGGATGCTCGCGCCGGACGGGTCGGCGAGCTTGCGAGCGACGTACCGCCGCGCGTACTCGCTGGTCTGGATCCGCAGCGGAGGCCGCTCGCAGGTGAGGACGTCGAGCACGACCGAAGCGACCTCCGCGGCCTCCTGGGCGCCCTCGATCGCCCCGCTCGCCACCCACCGCCGGTACGCCCGGAACGCCTCGGCGTAGCAGCCGGACCGGGCGAGCAGGGCGAGCGGATCCGCCCGGGCGCTGGCGACGAACGCCGTGTCGAGCACCGCTGCGGGTTCCACAAGGGACACCGCCACGCCGACCTCGGCGGCGACCGGGGCCAGCGCCTCCATGAAGCCTTCGACGGCGAACTTCGCGGCCGAATAGCACTCGTTGAACGGCTGCCCGATCACGCCCCGGACGCTGCTGATGGTGACGAGCCGTCCCCGGGTGGTACGCAGATGCGGCATCGCCGCCCGGCTGACCGCGACGACGCCGAAGAAGTTCACCTCCATGCTCTGCCGCAGGTCGTCGGGCGTACCGAGTTCGAGGGTCGGCGCGATGGCGGCGATCCCGGCGTTGTTGACGACGGCGTCCAGCCGGCCGTGCAGGGCGATGACGGATCGGACGCATTCGGTCACCGACTCGGGGTCGGTCACCTCCAGGCTGACCACGTCGACGCCGACGCCGGCCTGCTCGGCCGCTTCCCGCAGGGCGAGGTCGCCGTCGGGACGGCGGACGGTGGCGACGGTGGCGAACCCGGCCCGGGCGGCGGCGATGGCCGTGGCCAGGCCGATCCCGGAGGACGCCCCGGTGACGAGGACGGTCTTCATCAGGCGCTGGCCTCCACGGTGGAGCGCTGCGGCGGGGCGGCCGCCATCGGCGCGGCGGTCGACAGCAGGCGTTGCATGCCGCCGAGCGGCACGATCGAGGCGATGCCGATGACGGTCGCGGCGAGCATGGCGTACTTGGCCGCGTCGAGGACGCCGATCTGCGCGGCGAGCCGGGTGACCGCCCAGCCGCCGACGAAGGTGCTGATCGGGATGACGCCCCAGGTGATCGTCCGGTACGCCCCATGGATGATCGCCTGGTCGGCGACGGGCACCCGGGCCTGGCGTACGGCCGCGCTGTTGATGTTGTACCAGGCGAAGAAGAAGCCGTACGCGGTGAGCGTCGTCGCCAGCACGATCGCGCCCGGGAACCGGGGCACGAACAGCAGCCCGAGCCCGGAGGCGGAGTGGGCGACCATCGACAGGGCCAGCATCCGCCCCGAGCCGACCCGTTGGCTGACCTTCGGGGCGATCAGCGCGCCGAGGATCGAGCCGCAGGCGGCGACCGACATCACCGCGCCGAAGGCGCCGGCGCTCATGTGCAGCCCCTGGTACGCCAGCACAGGCATCTGGGTGACGAAGATCGGCCCGCCGATGTTGGCCAGCAGGGTGCCGGCCGTGCTCCGGCGCAGCACGGGATCGCTCCAGTTGCGCCGCATCCCGGTCACCGACCGGGCCAGGATCCGCTGGTGCGTACGCTCCCGCTGGGCGAACGGGCGCATCGCCCGGATGGTGACCGCCGACGCCAGGTAGGTGGCCGCGTCCACCAGCAACGAGAACACCCCGAGCCCCTGGTAGAGGGCGCCGGCCAGGGCGGGCCCGCCCAGCTCCGACACCGTACGGCTGGCTTCCATGCGGGCGTTCGCGCGTACCAGCTCGCCTTTGTGAACGATCGTGGCGACCGCGGGCATGTAGCCGATGTTGAAGAAGACCGTGGCCGCGCTGACCACCGCGACGCAGCCGAACAGGAGCGGGACCGACAGCACCCCACGCCAGTACGCGACCGGGATCGCGGCGATGGCCGCGAACCGGATCAGGTCGCAGGCGATCAGCATGCGGCGCATGTCCCACCGGTCCGCCAGCGCGCCCGCGACCAGGCTGAGCAGCGGGATCGCGAGATACTGCGCGGTGCTGACCAGACCGACCTGGAACGCCGACGAGCCGAGCAGGAACACCATCGTCGCCGGGACGACGAACATGGTGACCCGGTCGCCGACATAGCTGACCGTCTGACCGGACCACAACAGGTGGAAGTCCCGGCTCAAGCGAGCCGGGACCTCGACGTCGGCGGCGGCCATCAGGCTCGCACCACGAGATCGGAGATCTTGCCGGTGCGATCGTTGCCGATGAGCTTGTCGACGACGGCCACCTCCAGCGCATGCGGATTGCGCTGGAACACGATGCTCGGCCCGAACGCCGACCCGACGACATGCTCCCGGACCCGGTCGGCCAGCCCGGCGGTCTCCGCCGCGGGCAGGACCAGCACTTCCAGCACCGGCCCGTTGTCCGTGTCGGTGACCATGAGCTGGGCGCGGGCCACGCCCGGCAGCGCGCCGAGGTCGCCGACGAAGTCCGCGACGTTGAGCAGATGGCCGCGGAACTTGATCAGCCCGTCCCGGCGGCCGAGCACCTGGACCGCCGCGCGGGGGTCGCCACACGAGCACGTGACGATCCGCCCCGCGTCGCCGGTCCGGTAGCGCAGCACCGGGTTGAGCACCTCCGGGCTGAGGCAGGTGAAGTCGAGCAGATCGTCCTCGCCGATGCCGACGAGCTGAGTGGGCAGGGGGTGCCAGGTGTCGGCGGCGCACTCCGGCGTGTTCGTGCCGATCACCCAGGTCTCGGTGCTGCCGAACATGCCCCACCGGCGCGCGTTCGGCGCGACCACCGGCAGGTCCTCGTCCAGCTGCCTGTCCCACCCCTCGCCGAGCCACAGCACCGACTTCAGGTCCGGCAGCTTGATCCCGGCCTCGCGGGCGTGGCCGAAGACCAGGCGCAGGACGCTGGGCGTACCGCCGAACGAGGTGACCTTGCGCTGGGCGAAGAACTCCAGCCACGGGGTGTACTCGTCCTTGGTCATCGCGCCGAGGTTCATCGCGACGCACCCAGCGTGGTCCACATAGGAGTTGACGAGGAAGTGGGCGCCCCACATCTTCCCCGCGCTCCAGCCGTTGACGAACACGTCGTCCGGGCCGAGCGCCTTCCACTGGGCGTACACGTCGTGCATGTAGAGCCCGGTCGGCGCGTAACCGACCTGCGGCGATCCGGTGCTGCCGCCGCTCTGGAAGACCCACGTCGCGCCGCTCGCGGCGCGAGGCTGGAGCTGCCGCAGGGCGACCTGAAGGTCTTCCTTGAGCATCACCGGAACGCTCTCCAGCTGCTCCAGCGTCGCCACGCCGCCGACACCCTGGTAGCGGGACGCGAGCGGCTCCACCGACCGCAGCTGGGCGACCAGGTCCGCGATGCGGTCCTGGTGCGCGCCGGTCAGGCTGTCACTGACGAACTCAGGCATGGGTGACCTCCTTCAGCTTGTGGCCCAGCCACCTCGTGTGGCCACGCCGGTACGCGCGGAAGCGCGCCTCGATGATCGAGCGCTGCCGGCGGACCACCTGGGGCGAGTCGTGATCCGGGCAGACGATGGCGGCGTCCGGTTCGATCTCGGAGAACCAGAAGCGCTTCCCGTCGTGGAGGAAGTCGACCGCCAGGAACGGGATGGGCACCCGGTCGGCGAAGTACTCCAGGGCGTCGGCCAGTTCGGTCGGCAACGGCACGTACTCCTGCCGGCCGCCGCGGCCGTAGTTGGCGACATAGGTGCCGCTGGCGGGCGTACGCCGGGCGACAGTGTGCGGCTTGCCGTCGATGAGGTAGACCCGGTAGTCGATGGTGTTCGCGCCGAGATAGGGCTGGAGGGCCAGCGTCGTCTCGCCGCCCTGCGCCAGCGACAGCAGCCCGCGCAGGTCCTCCAGGTTGTGGGCCATGCAGATGCCCCAGCCCGCACACCAGCCGGTGGGCTTGACGATCACCGGGAAGGTCAGGTTCGCCAACGCCGCCTCGTGGAAGCCGTGCCCCAGATCGCGTCCGGTGCCGATGCGTACGGTGGGAATCGGCGGGATCGGCGAATCCTTGAGATGCAACAGCGTCGCCAGCTTGTCGTTGACCGTCGCCGACAGCCACGGCGGCGACGGCAGGTAGAACCCGGAGTTCTCCAGAACGGCGTAGAGGGCGTACTGGTTGAAGACGTCCATCGCCTGATAGGGCAGCGAGTACAACGACGTCACGAACAGCGTGTCGGCCGGCGTCACCGGCTCCCCCGCCACGAACACGCGAAGGTTGCCCGGGTCCGTCCCGTCGACCGCGACGTCGTCGGGCGGATGCGACTCCCAGCTCAGCCCCAACTCGGCGGCGACCTCCGCGTACGCGTCCCAGAACGCGCGGTGCCACTTGGGCGTCGCCCGGGTCGACTCCCGATCCGGGAACAGCCACACCATCCGGCGCAGCGTGCCCCGCTCGTCATGCAGTTCCATCCTCGTCCCCTCTGTCCCTCTCGGACGGCTGACGGGTCTCCTTATCGGACGGCTGAACGGTTTCCTCGCCGGACGGCTGAACGGTTTCCTTGCCGGACGGCTGAACGGTTTCCTCGCCGGACGGCTGACGGGGCACTACGGGCAGTTGGATGCTCTGCCCGCGGAACTCGGCGACCACCGGCCCGCCGAGGCGGCGAACCGTGCAGTCGTAGACCCCCGTACGCCCCTGCCGGGCCCGCTCGACCGCCTCGGCCTCCAGCACGTCGTCCGCGTACGCCGGAAGCAGGAACGTGATCTGGGCGTGCTGCGCCAACGCCACCGGTCCGTGACTGTTGGCGGCGTACGCGAAGGCGGCGTCGGCGAGCAGGAAGATGTATCCGCCATGGACCACGCCTTGGCGGTTGAGCATGTCGCCCGTGGTGCCGAGACGGAGCCGGGCGTGCCCGGCCCCCAGCTCGATCAGCTCGACACCGAGCGACCGGCCGACCGGGTCCAAAACGTCGGTACGCGACATCGAGCCTCCCCACACCACGTCTCACACGGGTGCGGGGAGTCTCACCGGGAGCGCTACGGATTCACTGCGAATCCGCTACGAAAGCGGTCGCTTCCGCGGCACCGCTCCCGCGGCACCGCTTCCGCGGCGCCGCTTTCGGGGCAGATCAGGGATCCGGGTCGAATCTTGGGCCATGATTCGACCTAGAACCCTGATCCAGCGCCCGAAGCGAGCGGCCGGAAGAGACGGGTCAGCCGAACAGGACGCTGACCGACTCGCCGTTGTGGATGCGGCGCATCGCCTCGGCGAGCGCGGGCGCGACCGAGATGACGGTCAGCTTCGGGATGCGCTTCTCCTTCGAGATCGGCACCGTGTTGGTGCAGACGATCTCCTCGACCCCGGGCTCCTCGGCCAGCCGGTCGACGGCGCCCGCCGTGAACAGACCGTGCGTGCAGGCGATCCGGATCGTCCGGACGCCTCGCTCCCGCAGGTGCTTGAGCAGCTCGATGGTCGTGGTGCCCCGGGCGATCTCGTCGTCGAGGACGATCACGTCCCGGTCGGCGACCTCGCCGATGATGGCGCTGATCTCCACCCGGTCGTCGCTGAAGCGCTGCTTCGCGCCCGTCGCCACCGGTACGCCGAGCAGCCGGGCGAACGCCGCCGCCTCCTTGGCGTTGCCGAGGTCGGGCGAGACCACGACGGTGTTGCTCAGGTCGTAGCCCTGGAAGTGCCGGGCCAACTCGCGCAGCGCGTGCAGATGATCCACCGGCACACTGAAGAAGCCGTGCACCTGCGGAGAGTGCAACGCCATGGCGAGTACGCGGCTCGCCCCGGCGGCGACGAGCAGGTCCGCCACGAGCCGTCCCCCGATGGAGATCCGCGGTGCGTCCTTCTTGTCCGATCGCGCGTACGCGTAATGCGGGATGACCGCCGTGATCCGGCTCGCCGAGGCGCCCCGGGCGGCGTCGATCATCATCAGCAGTTCGACGAGGTGATCCTGGGTCGGTGGGACGAGTGGCTGGATGAGGAAGACGTCGCGTTCGCGGACGTTCGCCTGCAACTGCACCTCGAGGCAGTCGTTGGCGAAGCGGGCGAGGCGGGACGGCAGCAGCGGCACTTCGAGTTGATCACAGATCTCCTCGGCCAGCTCGGGATGGGCACTTCCGGAAAAGACCGCGATGTCGCGCACGAGGTCAGCCTAACCGGCGGGCGTACCCCGGCTGAGCAGGACCACCGTGTCGAGGACGCGATGCCAGTCGAGGTCGCTCAGCGGCCGCCCGGCGAGCGCGCCGAGCCCCGCCATCGCGCTCAGCAGCCGCTCCCGGGCGGCCGGCGGCAGCTGTCGCGCCTCGGCCCGGAACCTCGGCCCCTGAGCGAACTCGACCAGCGACTCGGGCAGCCCGGCGCCGCTCTCGTGCTCGTCCTCGACCAGGTCGATGCGCAGTTTCGTCCCCAGGGCCGAGGCCAGCGACGCGATCGCCGACAGCGTCGGATTGCCCCGGCCGTTCTCCAGGTTCGCGATATACGGCACGGACAACCCGGCGTCGGCCGCGACCGACGCGATCGTCCGCCCACCGGCCGCCCGCCGGGCGCGCAGCCGCCCGCCCAGCTCATCTATCTCCACAAGACACATCTTGCCACAGACTGTCTTGTGGGAATACCCTCCCGGTTATGCGACCGCTCCTCACGCGGCACCCCGGCTTCCGTCTCCTGTGGACCTCGGCCACCGTCTCCGCGCTCGGCTCCTGGCTGCTCACCATCGCCGTGCCCGTCCAGGTCTACCGCCTCACCGGCCAGGCGAGCGCGACCGGCCTCGCCCTAGCGCTGCAAGCGGCACCCGCCGTCCTGCTCGCCCCCTGGGCCGGCGTCCTCGCCGACCGCTTCGACCGCCGGCGCCTGCTCGTGGCGGCCCACCTCGCCGCCGCCCTCGCCGTCCTGACGATGCTGCTCCCCGGCGGAACGACCCCGATCTACATCGGACTCCTCCTGGAGACGTCGGTCGTCGCCTTCCTCCAGCCCGCGATCCGCGCCCTCACCCCACAAGTCGTCCCAGCCGACGCCGACCTGATCGCGGCGACTGCCACGACCTCCGTCACCCAGTCCGTCCTGCGCCTGGCCGCCCCCATGCTGGGCACCGCACTGCTGACCCAGGGCGCATTCACCCACGTCGTCCTGCTCGACGCCGCCAGCTATCTCGTCGCCGCCACGCTGCTCGCCCGCCTGCGAGTCACGTCGGCATCGCCTGCCGTCTCCGGCCCGGTCGGCCTTCGCGCTGGTCTCGCCTACCTTGCTCGTACGCCATTGCTGCGGGGCTTGGCGGTGACGACGTGGGCGTACTGGACGGCGAACGCCGCCCTCACGGCATTGCTCATCCCGTTCCTCGCCGAACTACTCGGCGAACCGCCCCAGACGCTGGGCCTGCTCGTCACCGGCCTCGGCGCCGGCTACCTTCTCGGCTCAGCGCTCTCCGGCCGGCTGCTCCCCCGCTTCTCCACGCGTACGCTGCTGACGTTCTCCTATCTGGTGGTCGGGGCCAGCTTCCTCGTCCTGTTCACCGCACCGAACCTGCCGATCGCGCTCGTTGCCATCACTGCGGCGGGCGTGCCGGGTGCGATCGCCGTGACGGCCACCCACTACCGGCTCCAAGCCGCAACCCCCGACGCCGTACGCGGTCGAGTCCTCGCGGCGTTCTACGCCACCGACTCCCTGGCGGCCCTGACCGGAGCACTCCTCGGCCCGCTCGTCGTCACTTGGACGGGACTGTCCGGCGCGCTGACGATCTTCAGCGCCACCGTCCTGCTGACCGCCCTGCTCGCCGCAATCGCCTTGCCCGGCAACGCTCGACGAGTCCCCCCGCCAAGGCGGCGGTCGACTACTCCCGTTCCTGCTCCTGATCCAGCCCGTCGAACACATGACGCAGGATCAGCCGGCTGATTCCCGGCAGAAGCTATCGATCTGGATGAGGACCAGGTCGCCAGAACTCACCCCAGCGCTCTCCTCGCTGGTGAGGTGATCCACCTCGGAGGGCTGCTTACCAGCAGGTGCTGACCAGAATCGTCTCCAGCAGTGGATCCGTGTCCGGCCAGTCCGACGACGGCGGCTCCGGCTTCCAGTCGAGGGCGCCGGTGCCAGCCGGATGGTGGTCACGGTCCTCCCTCATATCGATGGGGCCGGGTCGGCGCGCAGGCGGCTGTAGAGGTAGCCGTCATGCCACGCCCCGGCCCGAAATTCGCACGCGCGAACGGTCCCTTCCAGCTGGAATCCCGCTTTCACCAGCGAGCTCTGCTCCGCCAGGTTCTCCGGATGCGTACCGGCCTGCACGCGTTGCGCGGGAGTGTGAGTGAACAGGTAGTCGCACAGTTGCGCTTGCGCACGCCAGCCGATTCCCTTGCCGCGCCATTCCGGCAGCAACGCGATGCCGATCTCCCAATAGGGCGCGCGGCCGCCGTACGTTCCAGATCGGTAACTGACGAAACCGGCCGTCTTCGCGTCGAACGCCTCGACGATCAGCCGGCCGTCATGCTCACCCAGATAAGAATCGAGGGCGAAGCGGCGGGCCGGCGCTTCGGGGTCGCGGAAACCGGCCCAGTCCAGCCCGATCAACCCGGGCTCCAGGCAGAACCGCCGGAACATCGCCAGGTCGCCCATCGCGACTGGGCGCAAGCTCACCTGGGGGTCGCTCATCCTGCGACGGTACGCCGAAAGCCGGGCTGCGCCCGGTGAGCGAGAAACTCAGCGTACTCGGGGCTGACCAGGCCGGTAACATCCCGTGCCATGCGCAGCAAGATCGAGCTGGACACCGCGATCCGCCAGGACCGGCGGACGGTGCTGCTCGTCAACACCCGATCCCGCCGGGGACGCGACCACTTCGAGCAGGTGTCGCGCCATCTCGACGAGGCGGGCTTCCACCTGCTCGCGCGGTTCGGCTTGGAGCGGCCGGAGCGGTTGCCGGAGGTGCTGGCCGAGGCGCTGGCGCTGGGCCCGGATCTGCTGGTCGCCGGGGGTGGCGACGGCACGATCAGTGAGACCGCGCGGCATCTGGCGCACCGGGATGTGGCGATGGGGCTGCTGCCGCTCGGCACCACCAACAACTTCGCCCGTACGCTCGGCGTGCCGCTGGATGTGGCGGGCGCGCTGGCGTTGCTCACCGAGGGCAAGGTGGCCGACGTCGACCTCGGCGAGGCGGCTGGGCGGATCTTCACGAACCTCGTGTCGATCGGGCTTTCCGCGCAGGTCGCCGAGCATGTCCCGCACCGGCTCAAGCGGCGTCTCGGGCGGGTGGCGTACCCGTTGACCGCGTTGACACGGCTGCCCGCGCATCGGCCGTTCGACGCGGTCGTGACCGCGGGCGGGGAGGTTCGCCGCGTCCGCACGCATCAGCTCAACATCGCCAATGGCAACTCGCACGCGGGCAACCCGATCGCCCGCGACGGCAGTGCGGACGATCGGCTGCTGATGGCGTACGCGCTGGGCCGGCATGGGCGGCGGCATCTGCTCGGGGCGACCCTGCGGCATCTGGTGACCGGGCGGCTCCGCACGGTCGAGGGGTCGCCGTTCCTGGCCGCGCCCGAGGTGCTCGTCGAGACCGATCCGGCGCTCCCGCTGGACATCGACGGCGAAGTGCTGGGGCGTACGCCGGTGCGTGTCCGCATCCTGCCGAACGCGCTGCGGGTGATGGTCGCGGCCGACTTCCCCGACCGCTGACCCACCGAGCCCTTCGGCGCCGCCCCCTTCGGCGCTCCGCCATCGGCGCTGCCCCCATCGGCGGTGCGGTTTTGGCGCTGGATCAGGGTTCCGGGTCGAATCTTGGCCCATGATTCGACCGAGATCCGTGATCCAGCGCTGAGCGAGCGCGATGCGCGATGATCAGGAGGCGGCGAGGTCGCGGGTGGCGGTGTCGCCCGCGTCGTTCGCCTGGGCGAGGAAGTCCGCGATCAGTTTCAGTTCCGCTTCGCTGTAGCCGGCGCAGACGTCGTCCATCGCGGAGTTCATGCCGCTGAACAGGCGGAACATCTCCCGGCCCCGGTCGGGCAGGGCACGGAGGGTCACCGCTCGGCGGTCGACCGGGTCCCGTTCGCGGGCGATCCAGCCGGCCTTCTCCAGCCGGTCGAGGATGCCCGTCAGGGTGGCCGGGTGCAGCCCGGCGCGGCGGGCGAGCGTACTGGGGGTCAGCGGGCCGTTCCGGCTGATCAGGTCCAGGCAGTCGAGGTCGATCTCCTTCAGCTCGACTTTCCCGCTCACCTGCCGGTTCAGCATCGCCAGCTGATTGCGCAGGTCGCGCAGCGAGTCCTTGACCTGTGCGGTCAGCCGCCGCCGCGTACGCCCCTCGCCCGCCGGCTCGTCGTCGGCGGGCTCGTCGCCGCCCGCCCGGGAACGAGATGTTACGTGACTCATATTGTCTGAACCTCAAACTCAACTAGTATGGTTCTCATATGATACGCCGATGAGAGGAAGTAGCAGCGATGTTCCTGGTCACTGGAGCAACCGGCATGGTCGGCCGCGCGGCGGTCCGGCTCCTGGTCGAGCGCGGCGTCAAGGTCGCGGCGGTCACCCGCGATCCGCACGCCGCCCTGCCGCCCGAAGCTCAGCTCGTCCATCCTGATGAGGTTACGGCGCTCGGCGGGGTCGACGGCGTCCTGCTCAGCCCTCGCGCGTTCGGCGATCGGCTGGCCGACGTCGCCGTGCTGCGTCCTGAGCGGATCGTCGTCGTCTCCTCATTGACGATCCCCTACCCGGCCGGGGAGGCCCGGTTCCGCGAGCACTTCATCGCGACGGAGGACGCCGTCCGGGCGATGGGTCCGGAGTGGACGATGTTGCGCTGCGCCGACTTCGCGGCGAACACGTTCACCTGGGCCGGGCAGATCAAGGCCACCGGCACGGTGCGGGGGGCGTACGCCGCCGCGCGTACCTCGACGGTGGATGAGCGGGATCTGGCCGAGGTCGGCGTGCTGGCGCTGACCACCGACGGGCACGCCGGCGAGGCGTACGTGCTGACCGGCGAGCAGTCGCTGAGCCAGGCCGACAAGGTC
>NZ_JBFBAZ010000175.1:0-14027 GCF_040682475.1 Hamadaea sp. NPDC051192 | reverse complement strand
AAACCCTTCCTCCCCTCCCGCCCCCTGTTCCCTTCTCCGGCCCCCCCCCCCGCGGCGAAGCCCCGGCGCCCCCCATTTCGGGGGGGGCGGTTCCGATGAACGTCACGGCCCGCCCTTGGGGGTTACCTATGGTCACTTGACGGAGTTGACCGCCTTGACGACCGCAGTCGCGTTGCCCTGGTGCTTGGCGTACGCGTCGGGGAACGCGGAGCCCTGAACCGTCTGCGCGGCAACGGTGACGGCCATGTTCTGCCAACCCGGCACGCGCTGGAGGGCGCGGTAGAACTTCTTGGCGGACTCGGAGGGGTTCATGATCTCCTTGACCGTGCCCCAGCCGGTGGTGTACCGCTGCTGGAACAGGCCGACCGAGTCGTAGTCGGCCCCGGTGCCCTGGTGGGCGTACTTGAGCGACTCCGGCACCACGTGGCTGGCCAGGTTGTAGAGGTTGCTCTCCTGCATCGCGGTGGCGACCGCGATGATCTGGCCCTTCTCGGAGATGCCGAGGTCCTTGCCGGCCTTGACGATGAGGGCTGCGTTGTCCATCTGCGTCTGGTTGAAGCCGGCGGTGGGCTTGACCTTGGCGGTGGTCGTCGCGGCCTTGGTGGCCGTCGACTTCGGGGTGGCCTTGGCGGCCGCGGACTTGGCCGGGCTCGCCGGGGCCTTGGTGGCCGTGACCACCTGGGCCGCCTTGGCGGTGTTCAAGCTGCTCGGCTCGGCCGTGGCAGCGGAAGTGTGGAGTAGGGCGCTTGCCCCAGCGACGGCCACCAGGCCGAACGCTGCGACACGGCGCGGGCTGGTCGTGAAGCGTTCGCGGATGAGGGTGAAGGCGTGCGAAACCTTGGCGGTAAGCAAGCTCTTGACGTCGTTGTCTCGGCGCATTGGTCGACCTTAGCGACCGTCTAGAGCCCTGCCCACCTGCACATACGTCGAATGATCACTATGTAAGGCGTCTATGTGGGGGATAGACTGTGCGCGATGGGTCTGGGGAGGCAGTCGAGCGGACGAAGCTCGCAAAACACCCATCTCGCCACTCCCGCGCTCAGCGCGTGGGTCAAGGGCGGATCCCTCGGCGCCGATCTCAGTGCTCCGTCACGGCGTGAACACCAAGCGTAAACCCCTAGGTGATGGGTCACAAATCGGTCTCAGACGGGCAATTCTATACGCATAGCGATCTATGCGTCACGCTCCGTGGTTGGCGCTGGTGGTCGGGCGGGTTCCGGCCCAGTGGCTGAACCGCTCGTGATCAGATCTAGGCATGGGGCATTGGTTCGACCACGAGATCGTCGACACCGGTCGGCTGCCGTTGTTCTGCTTCTTCGCCGGCGTCGTGATCGGCTTCGCGTTCATCCGGATCTCCGTACGCCTCATCCGTGCTCAGGTCAGCTGGTGGCCCGGGAACGTCACCCCGGGCGGACTGCACATCCACCACGTCGTGTTCGGCGTGATCTTCATGCTCGTCGGCGGAGTGGCCGCGCTCGCCATCCCCCGAGGCCACACGGCAGCGCTGTCCGTGGTCGCGGCGCTCTTCGGGATCGGATCCGCACTCGTGCTCGACGAGTTCGCGTTGATCCTGCACCTCGATGACGTCTACTGGTCGGAGCAGGGGCGTACGTCGGTCGACGCCGTCTTCGTCGCGGTGGCCGTCTCCGGGATGCTGCTGCTGGGGCTACGGCCCATCGCCATCGACGAGTTCCTGTTCGCCCGGTCCGAAGGCGGCGGCTGGGTCAACTGGGTCGTCGCCCTCGGCGGTACGCTGCTCAACCTGACCCTCGCGGCGATCACCCTGCTCAAGGGCAAGATCTGGACCGGACTCGTCGGGTTGTTCGTCCCCGTCCTCTTATATGTCGGAGCGTTCCGGCTCGCCCGGCCAGGCTCGCCCTGGGCGCGGTGGCGCTATGCGAAGGACACGTCCCGGGCCCGGGGGAAGCTGGCGAAGGCGGAATGGCGCGAACGGCGAATCCGGCGACCGCTCATCCGCGCCAAGATCTGGCTCCAAGAGCTGGTCGCCGGCCGCTTCGACCCGTAAGCCTTCCGGCCGGATCACGGATCTGGGTCGAATCTTGACCCAAGATTCGACCGGGATCCGTGATCCAGCGCACTGTCCGCGCAGGGTCCAGCGGGTCAGTGGTACTTCTGCTCGCCCGCGGTGATCTCGACCGGCAGCGTGTTCTCCGGCGGCGGCAGCGGGCAGGTGGCGTACTCGGTGAACGCGCACGGCATGTTGAAGGCGCGGTTGAAGTCGATCCGCACCCGCCCGTCCGGGTCGGGCGCCGGCACCGACAGCGACCGGGAGGCGGCGTACGTGGTGACTCCGCTGGTGGCGTCGCGGAAGAGCAGGTCGAGGGAGCCGTCGCCGCCGTCGAACGCGGTGAGCGCCAGTTCCTGCCCGGCCACCGTGAACCGCAGTACGCCGACCGCCGACTCGGCGTGGGTGAGCCCGTCGATCACCGAGCCGATCTTGACTTCCTGCGCCTCGGGGAACCGTTCGAAGGTTCCGTCGACGATCCAGGCCGGGTCGAAGGCGTACGCCGGAACGCCGGTGAACGCGGTCAGCGTGGGGGAGTGCGGATCGCGTACGCGCAGCGCCCACCAGCCGCCGCGCTGGATGACCTCCACCTCGACGTCGCCGTGGCGTACGCGGTCCGAGCCGGTCACCGCCACTTCGCCGTCGACGGGGTGATCGCCGTAGGTCAGTCCGTCGTCCACGCCGGCGGCGACATAGACAGTGTCGTCCAGTACGCGCCACCGGCCGGGGACCGTGTCGAAGCCGGCCGGATCGGTGCCCAGCCAGTGCAGCCCGGTGAGGCTCAACCAGCCGTGCGGGTTGCGCAGGCCGCGGTCGCGCCGTTCCCGCCAGCTCTGCCAGCCGGCCGGGGAATCGTCACCCATGGTTCCTCCCAAGATCGTGTGGGAAGCGTACTCCCGGGCCGTGAACAAAATAAGGCCGGTGAGTGATCCTCACCGGCCCTACTCCTCGGAAGGGTTACGCGCGCAACCACACGGTGGTGTCCGACGGCACTCGGCCATCCTCGAGCGGGCCGCTGGCCAGCACGATCGTCCCGGCGGGCAGCTCGGCCGGCGTCGAGCCGAGGTTGGACACGCTGATCAGGTCGCCCCGCCGGAAGGCCAGCACCTCGGGCGCCGAGTCGAGCCAGGTCATGGGCGTGTCGCCGAAGCCGGGCCGGATCGCCAGCGCCGACCGGTAGAGCGACAGCATCGAGGCGGGGTCGCCCTCCTGCGCCTCGGCGGTGTAGTCCTTCCAGGCCGCCGGCTGCGGCAGCCACGGGTCGGACTCCGCGTCGCCGGAGTCGCTGGAGAAGCCGAACGGCGGCTGGTCGCCGGACCACGGCAGCGGCACCCGGCAGCCGTCGCGGCCCCGCTCGGTGTGCCCGGACCGCTCCCAGATCGGGTCCTGCCGCAGGTCGTCGTCCAGGTCCTCGACCTCCCACAGGCCCAGCTCGTCGCCCTGATAGACATAGACCCCGCCCGGCAGGGCCATCGACAGCAACGCGGCGGCTCGCGCCCGCCGGGTCCCCAGCTCCAGATCAGACGGTACGCCGTGCCGCCGGTCGTCGAAGCCGAACCCGGTGTAGTCCAGCCGCCCGTACCGGGTGGCCACCCGGGTGACGTCGTGATTGGACAGAACCCAGGTCGGCGGCGCGCCGACCAGCGCGTGCGCCGAGTTCGTGTCGTCGATGACGGTACGCAGCCGCGCCGGGTCCCACGGGCAGAACAGGAAGTCGAAGTTGAACGCCGAGTGCAGCTCGTCCGCGCGCAGGTAGCGGGCGAAACCCTCGGGGTCGGGACCGACGATCTCGCCGACGAAGACGCGTTCCCGCTTCGGGTCGGCGGCCGTGTACTCGTCGGCGATCGCGCGCCACCGCTGGTAGATGGCGTGCACCCCCGGCTGGTCCTCGTACGGCTTGCCCGCGCCCGGAGCCAGCGACGAGATGTCGGGCAGTCCGTCGGCCTTGACCAGGCCGTGCGCGACGTCGATGCGGAAGCCGTCGACCCCGCGGTCCAGCCAGAACCGCAGGATGCCGTCGAACTCCTCGACCACCTCCGGGTTCCCCCAGTTCAGGTCGGGCTGCCCCGGCGCGAACATGTGGAAGTAGTACTCGCCGTCCGGGACGCGGGTCCAGCCCGAGCCGCCGAAGTTCGACTGCCAGTCGTTCGGCGGCAGCTCGCCGTTCCCGCCCCGGCCCGGGCGGAAGTGGAACCGCGCGCGCTCGGGCGAACCCGGGCCGGCCTCGACCGCCGCGCGGAACCAGGCGTGCTGGTCCGAGCAGTGGTTGGGGACGATGTCGACGATCACGCGGAGCCCGAGGTCGTGTGCCTCACCGATGAGCGCCTCCACCTCCGCCAGCGTGCCGAAGATCGGGTCGATGTCGCGATAGTCGGCGACGTCGTAGCCGGCGTCCGCCATGGGCGACGAGTACCAGGGGCTGAACCAGATCGCGTCGATACCGAGGGTCTTGAGGTGGCCCAGGCGGGCACGGATGCCGGCCACGTCGCCGACGCCGTCGCCGTTGCCGTCGGCGAAGCTGCGGGGGTAGACCTGGTAGATCGCGGCGGTGCGCCACCAAGCGGCGGAGTTCGTCAAGGCAGTCTCTTTCTAGTGTTGGATCGCCTGCAAGGGGAGGTCACGCTGCGCGGCTACTCCTTCACGGCGCCTGTGGTGAGGCCGGCCATGATGCTGCGCTGGAAGATCAGGAAGAAGATCACGGTCGGGATCGCGGCGATGACGGCCGCGGCGATCACGACGTTCTGCGGGGTGCCGCCGGCGAAGGCGTAGATGCCGACGCTGATGGTCCGGGTCTCCGGGGACGGCTCCACCAGCTTGGGCCAGAGGAAGTCCTTCCAGACGGCGGTCACCGCGAAGATCGAGACGACGCCGAGGATCGGCCGGGAGATCGGCAGGATGATCGACCAGAGAATACGCAACGGTCCGGCCCCGTCGACGATCCCGGCGTAGATCAGGTCTTGCGGCACCGAGTCGAAGAACCGTTTCAGCAGGAAGATGTTGAACGCGTTGGCCACCGCCGGCAGCCAGATCGCGAACGGCGAGTCCAGCAGGCTGATGTGCAGGATCGGCAGGTCGATCGCGGTCAGGTACTGCGGGACGATGAGGACCATCGCCGGGATCATCAGCGTGGCCAGCATCGCGCCGAGCACGACGTTGCCGAAGATCGGCCGCAGCTTCGACAGCGCGTACGCCGCCGCCGTGTCCAGCACGAGCTGGAACAGCAGCGCCCCGACCGCGTAGTAGATGGTGTTGAACAGCAGCTTGCCGAGCGTCAGGTTGTTCCAGGCGTCGATGTAGTTCTGCGGATCGGGATCGGCCGGGAACAGCGTCGGCGGGGTCTGCGCGACCTCCTGACCCGTCTTCAGGGCGCTGGTCACCATCCAGTAGAGCGGGCCGATGAAGGCCAGCGTGAAGATCACCACGATGGCGATCAGCAGCGTCCAGTAGACCGCCGGTCCCTTGCCCCGGGCGAGCTGCGTGTGCGACAGCAGCGTACGCGGGCCGTATTCACGTGTCGTCATCGTCATTCCTGCTTCGCGCTCAGGCGGAGGTAGACCGCGGAGAAGCCGCCCAGCACCAGGAGCATGATCACGCCGAGGGCGGCCGCGCCGTTGAGGTCGTTCTGGAAGAAGCCGTGCTGATAGATGAGGTACGCCACCGACGTCGCCGAGTCCTGCGTACCGGCGCCGTTGGCCAGGATGAGGGGCTCGATGAACAACTGCATCGTCGCCACGACCTGAAGCATCGCCATCAGCGACAGGATCAGCTTGGTCTGCGGGATGGTGACGTGGCGGATGCGTTTGAACAGCCCGGCGCCGTCCAGTTCGGCCGCCTCGTAGAGGCTGCCCGGGATGTTCTGCAACGCCGCCAGATAGATCAGCACGGCGCCGCCCATGTTCATCCAGGTCGAGGCGAGCACCATCGCGGGCACCGCCATCGAGGTGGACTGCATCCACTGGGAGGTCGGCAGGTGCATGACCTTGAGGACGGCGTTGAACAGGCCGGCGTCGCTCGGGTCGTACGCGTAGTACTTGAACAGGAACAGCGCCGACGCGGGCGGCAGCATGACCGGCAGATAGATCAGTACGCGCAGGTATCCGCGCGCGTGCCGCAGTTCGTTGAAGATGATGGCCACGACGAACGGGACGGCGTAGCCGAGGACCAGCGCCAGCACCGTGAAGTACGCCGTGTTCTTCCAGGCCGTCCAGAAGCTCGGGTCCTGGAGGATGCGCTCGTAGTTGTCCCAGCCGACCCAGGTCGTCACCCCGCGGCGGGTGCGCTGGAAGCTCATGACGACGCCACGGATCATCGGGTACCAGGAGAACAGCGCGAAACAGAGGATCGCGCCGATCAGGAAGCCGTATCCCGTGAGGTTGTTGGTGATCCGCTGGCCGCCCGCGCGGCGCGCACGGCGCGTGGTGGGGGCGGGGGGTGAAGCGTGGATGGGGCTGGGCGCCACGGTCGCCGAAGGCATGACTGCTCCTTGGGGTGAGGTGGGGGCCGGCTCTCGCTCAGGACCGGCCCCCACGCCTACTGGCTGCGCCGCTGGGCGGCGCTAGCCCCCGACCGCTACTTGGCGGCGGCGGCCAAGGCCTGGTTGACCTTGTCCTCGGCCTTCTTGAGCTCGTCGTCGACGCTCGCGTTCGGGTTGGTCAGGATCGCCGACATCGCCGAGTCGAGGACCGCGTAGATCGCCTGGGCGTTGGCCGGCTCGAACTTGATCGGGACGGGGTTGTTCGCGAAGAGCGCGAAGTCGTCCACGGTCACGTTCGCGTTGGCGACCTTCAGGTCGTTGTCCGCCTTGAACGCGTCGCTGCCCGGGATGAACAGCTGCGGCTGCGGCAGGCCGACCGGGTTGTTCTCCGGCTTGGCCCGGACGTAGTCGAACTGGCCCTTGCCGACGGTCAGCTTCTCGTAGGCCAGCCACTTCAGGCCCGCCTCGACCTGCGCCTTGGACAGGCCCTTCTTGAAGAAGTAGCCCTCACCGCCGCCGAGCGTGCCCTTGGCCGCGCCGCCCTGGCCGGGCATCGGGGCCATCGCCCAGTCCTGGTACTTGCCCTGGAACTGGGTGACGATCGCGGTGGTGGCGTCGGGCGCGCCGACGAACATGCCGACCTTGCCGGCACCGGCGTTGGTCAGCAGGTCCGCCCACTGCAACAGCTGCTTGGAGCCCATGCTGTTGTCGGTGTACCGCATGTCCTTGAGGTTCTGCAGGACCTTCTTGCCGAGGTCGTTGTTGAAGTCGGCCTTCTTGCCGTCGGCCGTGACGACCTGACCGCCCTGCGAGAACAGCTCGGCGGAGAAGTGCCAGCCGCCGGTGTTGCCCGCGCTGTAGTCGGAGTAACCGGCGATGCCGTTGCCGAGGGCGGCGATCTTCTTGGCCGCGTCCCGGACCTCCTCCCACGTCTTGGGCGGGTTCTTGGCGTCCAGACCGGCCTGCTGGAAGAGGTTCTTGTTGTACAGCAGACCCATCGAGTAGTTCTTGGTCGGGATGCCGTACAGCTTGTCGCCCTCGCTGAAGGCGGCCTTGGCCTCCTTGGAGATGCTGTCCCAGGTGGAGATCTGGTCCTTGTTGACGTACTGGGTGATCTCCATGGCCTGGCCGGAGTCCAGCACCTGCTGAAGGTCCGTCATGTACGCGTAGAAGACGTCCGTGACGGTGCCGCCGGCGAGCCGGGCGGTGAAGTCCGGCGGGTTGTTGCACTGGGCGCCGACCGAGACGCTCTTGATCGTGATGTTCGGGTAGAGCTTCTGGAACGCCTCGACGTCGGCGTTCCAGTCCTTCAGCAGCTCCTTCTGCGAGCCCACGGGCATGCAGTCCACGGTGATGGTGACCTTGTCACCGCTGCTGGACGAGTCGTCGCCCTTCGTCGAACAGGCCGCGAGGGCGAGCCCCAGTCCGGCCACGGCCGCGAGGGCTGCCACCCTGCGGTACTGCGTTACGGACATCTATCCATCCCTTCGGGGAAC
This sequence comes from Hamadaea sp. NPDC051192, assembly GCF_040682475.1. NCBI lineage: Bacteria > Bacillati > Actinomycetota > Actinomycetes > Micromonosporales > Micromonosporaceae > Hamadaea > Hamadaea sp. NPDC051192. The sequence goes on along the minus strand of NZ_JBFBAZ010000175.1, from coordinate 6,031 downwards.
GGGTTGTCGCTGAGTGCGCTCACTGTAACTATGGCGACTCCTGGCGGCAATACTCCGACAACACAATGCAAAATTACGACTTTGCAACGGTGATCGCGAAGGACTCTTGCATAAGCGGTCTGACCTGCGGTTTCATGGGCATAAAGAAGCCCCGCCGGGGCGTACGCCCGGCGGGGCTGTGCAAGAAACGTGTTACGCGGCGGGGGCCGGACCGGTGGAGCCGCGGACCACCAACTCGGGCTCGAAGAGCAACTCGTCGGTCGGGATCGGGTTGCCCGCGATGGCGTTGATGAGCAGCGCGACCACCGCCTGACCCATCGCCTCGATCGGCTGCCGGACGGTGGTCAGCGGCGGCTCGGTGCAGGTCATGAAGGACGAGTCGTCGTAGCCGACCACGGAGACGTCGCCGGGCACGCTGCGGCCCAGTCGCCGGACGGCCCGGATGGCGCCGAGCGCCAGGACGTCGGAGGCGCAGATGAGCGCGGTCGCACCCCGGTTCATCAGCCGCGTCCCGGCGGCGTGGCCGCCTTCGAGGGAGAACATCGTGTGCTCGAACAGGGCGGGCTCGGCCGCCTTGCCCTGGTACGCCGTGAGCTTGCGCAGCGACGGCATGTGGTCCTCAGGGCCGATGATCAGCCCGATCCGCTCATGGCCGAGCGCCACGAGATGCTGGTACGCCTGCTCGACCGCGTGCGAATCGTCCGTCGACACCCGCGGGAACTTGAGTCCGTCAATGGCTGCGTTAACAAGGACCGCCGGGAGTCCGCGGTCGGCGATGCGATGGTAGTGCTCGTGGTCGGCCGCGCCCTGGGCGTAGTTGCCGCCGGCGAAGATGACCCCGGAGACGTGCTGGTCGAGCAGCATGTCGACATAGTCCCCTTCGGAGACGCCGTGCTGCGTACGGGTGCAGAGCACCGGGGTGAACGAGCGGCGGGCGAGCGCGTCGGCCACCACTTCGGCGAACGCCGGGAAGATGGGGTTGCCCAGCTCGGGCAGGACCAGGCCGACCAGGCGGGCCCGTTCGCCGCGCAGCTTGGTCGGGCGCTCGTACCCCAGCACGTCGAGCGCGGTCAGCACGGCGGTCCGCGTCGCCTCGGAGATCCCGGGCTTGCCGTTCAGCACCCGGGAGACCGTGGCCTCACTGACTCCGACGTACTTCGCTACCTCAGCCAGTCTGCGCGTCATGAGTGCAAGCGTAGTGCATCAGCGTGCAAGTGGCTTGCACGCATCCAGGGGGATTTCCGCCGGGTGGGATTCCCGTCAACTCGCGGCGAGCAGCTCCGGCAACCGGCGCATGTCATCGAAGACGACCGTACCGTCTCCGATGAGCTTCTCGCCAGAGGTGACTCCACCGGCGTACGCGAAGCAGCGCATGCCCGCCGACCGGGCCGCGCGTACGCCGGGCTCGCTGTCCTCGACGACGACGCAGGCGGCCGGCTCGACGCCGAGCGTACGCGCGGCGTGCAGGAACAGGTCGGGGAACGGCTTGCCCCGTTCGACCATTGTGGAGCTGAACAGCCGATCCCCGAAGTGGTGACTCAATCCGGTCAGCTTCAGGCTGTGCCGCGTCTTCTCCAGCCGCCCGCTGGACGCCACGCAGACCGGCAGGTCGATGCGGTCCAGCGCCTCGGCGATGCCGTCCACCGCGGTCAGTTCGGCGTCGTGGGCCGCCGTCATCCGGGTCATCCACAGATCTGGCCACTCGGGCACCGGCCGGCCCAGCCATTCGGCGATCAGCTCCTGGATGGACGGCAGCGACTTGCCGACGAAGTGGTCGACGATGTCGGCCTCGGTGGCGCGATGCCCGTACTCGGCCAGCAACTCGATGTTGAGCCGGATGGCGATGCGCTCGCTGTCGACCAGTACGCCGTCGCAGTCGAAGATGACCAGTTCAGGTTTTGCCACGCCGCCACCTTAGGGCGTCGGGCGTCCGGGGCGGCCGAGGTACTGGACGACTGTGCCGAACGCCATGTCCAGCAGCGAGCGGCGGCGGACGTCGAACAGCACCGTCACCGTGCCGACGAACCAGATCGGGGCGAACAGCAGGCCGATCGCGGCACGGAGGATCGACCGGATCAGGCCGATGGGACTTCCGTCGGCCAGGCGCACCACGGTGCCGAACACGCTGGCCCCGATGGTCTGCCCGGTCAGCCGCCAGGACCCGGCGAAGTACACCGCGGGGGTGATGTTGGCGCCCCAGTCGAACGCCGTGAGGACCCAGTGCGGCGGCGTACCGGCGACCAGGCGCCACACCTCCGGCAGCCCACGGCCCACGACCACGACCGTGATCGCGGTGATGAGCACGTCCAGGCCCAGCCCGGCCAGCCGCGACACCAGCCCCGCGTACGCCCGGTGCTCCATCGGCTACTTCGCCGAGGCGGAGCTGGAGAGGTGGAACAGCCGCCGGAACCCGATCTCCAGCCGGTCGTCGGCGGCGGCGGTGCTGTCCCGCAGATCCCCGGCCGCGTCGGCGACGACGTCCCGGCTCTGCTCGGTGATCAACTCGCGCAGTTCCTCGCTCTCGGTCAAGTCCTTGATCATCAGTGGGACGACCTTGTCCTGCAGCAGCGGGATCGCCGCGTCGAGGAGACCGGGCATCATCTCCTTCTCGATGAGCGGCAGCGCCGACTCCATCAGCCGCGGCATCATCCGTTCCTCGATCAGCGGCATCGCCGACTCCATCAGGCGGGGTAGCAGCTTGGCCTCGATGAGCGGCAGCGCCGCGTCCAGGAAGGCGGGCAGCACCGAGCTGGTCAGGTAGGGCATCAGCTCGTCGATGACGCCGGGGGCGACCGCGCGGGCGATCGCGCGCACCCTCGTCTGGACCTGGTCCACGGCGGCGTCCCGCGTGTCGCTCACGGTGCGGATCCCGGCGTACGCCGCCCGTTTGACCAAGTCTCGGGCGGTGTCGGCGGCCAGCACGGCGCTGCCGAGAGCGACTTCCGGCAGGCTGGCTCGGGTCGTATCGGACATATCACCCAGTCTACGGCTCTCGGGGGTTGACCTTGCCCAGAACGCGTCGCTCTGGCGGCATAAACCAGTCAAGGGCGACTGGCCGCCCCGGCGGGACGGCCTCGCCGCCCGCCGGACTGGTACCGTGGAACGCACTGACACCCGAGACCACACAGGAGGGCGACGTGGCGACGACCGCGAACCCGATGAACCGAGCCCCGCTGGCGATGCCGCGGCCGGTCGTCGAGGTATGCGGCGTACGCGTACGTCGAGTACGGGTAGCCGGCTGACGCCGGAGCCCGTCGACCCCCTTCTCCTGTCAAGCCCACCTCACCCGGTGTGGCGTCTCGAAAGGTGCACACGAATGCATCCCGCGATCCCGGAAAAACCCAGCCTCGACGGGCTGGGCGAGAAGTGGTCGGCCCGCTGGGCGGCCGATCAGACCTACCTGTTCGACCGGTCGGCGTCCCGCGACCAGGTCTACTCCATCGACACGCCGCCGCCCACGGTGAGCGGCTCGCTGCATATCGGGCACGTCTTCTCGTTCACCCAGACCGACGTGCTCGCCCGGTATCACCGGATGACCGGCAAAGCCGTGTTCTATCCGATGGGCTGGGACGACAACGGACTGCCCACCGAACGCCGGGCGCAGAACGTGTTCGGCGTGCGCTGCGACCCGACTCTGGCGTACGCCCCCGGCGAAGCCACACCTGGTTCGCTGGAGCACCCGGCGAAGGGCAAGGAGCAGACTCCGGTGTCCCGGCGACGGTTCATCGAGCTGTGCCAGGAGCTGACCGCGTACGACGAGCGGCACTTCGAGGACGTGTGGCGGGCCACCGGACTCAGCGTCGACTGGTCGCTGACCTATCAGACGATCGGCGACCGGGCGCGGGCCACCGCGCAGGGCGCCTTCCTGCGTAACGTGCGCCGCGGTGAGGCGTACGTGGCGGAGGCGCCGACGCTCTGGGACGTGACCTTCCAGACCGCCGTCGCACAGGCCGAGGTGGAGTTCCGCGACGCCGACAGCACCTTCTACGACCTGCGGTTCGACGGGCCGACCGGGCCGCTGACCATCGCCACCACCCGGCCGGAGCTGCTGCCCGCCTGCGTGGCGCTGGTGGCACACCCGGACGACGAGCGCTATCAGAACCTGTTCGGCGGCGTTGTGCGTACCCCTTGGTGGGAAGCGGAAGTGCCGCTGCTGCCGCACAAGGACGCGGATCCGGCGGTGGGCACGGGCCTGGTCATGGTGTGTACGTTCGGTGACCTGACCGACGTGACCTGGTGGCGCGACCTGGGTCTGCCCATCCGCGCGATCGTGGGCCGCGACGGGCGCCTGCTGCCCGACGCTCCGTCTGGAGTGGACGCCGAGCGGTACGCGCCGCTGGCGGGGCTGACGGTGAAGGCGGCGCGCCGCGAGACCGTGCGGACACTTCGGGAGGCGGGCCTGCTGCTGGGCGAGCGCCCGCTGCGGCACGCCGTGAAGTATTACGAGAAGGGCGACCTGCCGCTGGAGATCGTCACGAGCCGCCAGTGGTACATCACCAACGGTGGCCGCGACGACCGTCTGCGGGACGAGATGCTGCGCCGAGGGGAAGCCCTGAACTGGTACCCGCCGCACATGCGCGCTCGCTACGAGTCGTGGGTGCGCGGGCTGACCGGCGACTGGCTCATCAGCCGCCAGCGGTACTTCGGCGTGCCGATCCCCGTCTGGTACCCCCTCGACGACCACGGCGAACCCCGCTACGACCAGCCGTTGCTGCCCGCGGAGGGCCGGCTGCCGGTCGATCCCCGGGCCGAGGTGCCCGACGGGTACGCCCCGGAGCAGCGCGACGAGCCGGGCGGCTTCACCGCCGACCCGGACGTGATGGACACCTGGGCGACTTCGTCGCTGTCGCCGGTGATCGCGGCTGGTGACCTGATGGACCGGGTGTTCCCGATGGACCTGCGCCCGCAGGCGCACGAGATCATCCGGACCTGGCTGTTCACCACCGTGCTTCGGTCGCATCTGGAGTATGACGAGCTGCCCTGGAAGAACGCGGTGATCTCCGGCTGGGTGCTCGCCGACAACAGTTCCAAGATGTCCAAGAGTCACAACACAGTCGCTCCGCCACTGGCGGCGATCGCTGAGCACGGGCCGGACGCGGTGCGTTACTGGGCCGCGTCCGGGCGTCCCGGCGTGGACATCACGCCGTCGCGCGAGCAGATGCGCATCGGGCGGCGGCTCGCGGTGAAGCTGCTCAACGCGTCCCGCTTCGTGCTCACGTTCCCGTCCTCTGCCGAGCCGGTGACCTCGCCATTGGACTCGGCGATGCTGGCTCGGTTGGCGAGCGTCGTGGCGTCGGCGACCGCCGCGTTCGAGGCGTACGACTATCCGGGTTCGCTGTCGACTGTGGAACGCTTCTTCTGGGAGTTCTGCGACGACTACCTCGAACTCGCCAAGCCCCGCGCGTACTCACCGGACAGTGGGTCGGCTGTCGCCGCCATGCGTACCGCTTTGGACACGCTGCTTCGGCTCTTCGCGCCGTTCCTGCCGTTCGTGACCGAGGAGATCTGGTCCTGGTGGCGTACGGGGTCGATCCACCTCGCCCCGTGGCCTTCCTCCGCTGGGCTCGCCTCCGCTGGGCTCTCCGCAGGTGGGCTCTCCTCAGGTGGGCTCTCCTCAGGTGGGCTCTCCTCAGGTGGGCTCTCCTCAGGTGGGCTCTCGTCAGGTGGCGATGCGGCTCTGGCGGCGGCGTCCGAGGTGATCGCGGCGGTTCGGCGGGCGAAGTCGGAGGCCCGGCTGTCGCAGCGCGCTCCGGCGTCGGCCGTGACCGTCACCGGGCCGGCCGCTTCGCTTGCGGCGTTGCGGCTCGTCGCCGACGACCTTCAGGCCGCCGGCCAGATCGGTTCGCTGATCCTCACCGAATCCTCCGGCCCCCTCACCGTCACCGTCGCCCTCTAACCCTTCGCTCCACCCGCCCCCCTCTCCGCCCCCTTTCTCCGCCCCTTTCTCCGCCCCTTTCTCCGCGTTGATCATGGAGTTAACTGTGGTCTCGACGGTGTGTCGTGACCGGAAACTCCATGATCAACGCGGCGG
>NZ_JBFBAZ010000174.1:0-14093 GCF_040682475.1 Hamadaea sp. NPDC051192 | reverse complement strand
GGAGTTTCCAGTGCCGACACACCGTCGAGACCACGGTTAACTCCATGATCAACGGGGTGGTGGGGGCGGGGTGGTGGGTGGGGTGGGGTGGGGCGGGTGGGCAAGTTTGGGGTGGGGTTAGGGGAGGTGGCGGCTCCAGTAGAGGACCAGCCACGCCGCGTGCTCGGCGTCGTCGCACGGGTACACATGACCGCAGGCCGTGCAGATGCCCCCACCGATCTGCATCTGGTGGGTCAGCCACAGGTCGCGGCCCTGCTCCACCTGTTCGGCGGCGAACCGGGTCAGTTCGCTCTCAGTCTCAATCGCTGCTCGAGTCGCTTCGATGCTCATATCGGGCTCCCGGGCGTCGGTTGCTCCGGTTGATACCGCAAATAGTGGACGCTCAAACCTCAGTGTTCCGCGTCCGCGCGGAAGCCGCGCGGGATCAACGCGAGCGCCGCGACGGTCGCGATCGCGATCAGCGCCGCCGAGATCGCGCTGGTCACCGCCACGGCGTGCAGGTACGCCGACTGCGCGACCTCGAGGATGTACGCGCTGACCTGGGCGCCCTGCGTACGGGCGACGTGCACGGCGCCGCCGATGGACTCCGCGACCGCCGTCCGGCCGGGCTCACTCAACGGCAGTTCGTGCACGCCGGCGGCGTACACGACGGTGGCGACCGTGCCGAGCAGGGCGACGCCGAAGCCCATTCCCAGCTCGTAGCAGGTCTCCTCGACGGCCGCGGCGCTGCCCGCCCGTTCCGGGGGCGCGGCCGAGATCATGACGGCCGTCGTCGTGGTGATCGCGAGCCCGTCGCCCAGTCCGAAAGCGACCAGCGCCACCGCCGCCACCGCGTAGGTCAGCGGCAGGACCGCGAGCGCGACGAACGCCAGGACGAGCGCGCCGAGCCCGAGCCCGAGCATGGCGTGTACGCCGACGCGGCGGACGAGCCAGGGCGCGCTGAGCGCACCGACGAGGGTGGCGATCGCCCCCGGCAGCATGCGTACGCCCGCCTCGACCGGGCTGTACCCGTGCACGTACTGGAGCCACAAGGAGAGCAGGAAGTACGCCGCTCCGACGGCCATCATCGCCATGAGCGTCGCGATGGCCCCGGCGAGGAACGGGCGATTGGCGAACAGTCGCACGTCGAGCAGCGGATCGGTCTGCTTCAGCTGCCGCCGGGCGAACCAGGCGAGCAGGCCGAGGCCGACCAGCAACGCGACCGGGGCCGACGAGGCCAGCCCGTCGGCGGCCAAGTGCTTGATCCCCCAGACGAGGCTGATCATGCCGAACACCGACTGGGCCGCCCCGAACCAGTCCAGCCGCGTACGCCCCGGCGACCGGGACTCCGGCAGCAGCAGAGTCCCCGCGACGACGGTGACGACGACGATGGGGACGTTCACCCAGAAGGCGGCCGACCAGCCGTAATGCTCGACGAGGAGGCCACCGAGGACCGGGCCGATCGCCGCGCCCACCCCGGCGACCGAGGCCCAGATCCCGATCGCGGTACCGCGTTCGCGGGGATCGGTGAAGACGTTCCGGATGAGCGACAGCGTGGACGGCATGACCATCGCGCCGCCGACGGCCAGCAGGACGCGCCCCGCGATCAGCCGACCGGGGCTGTCGGCGGTGGCGGAGACGATCGAGGCCACGCCGAACAGGACGAAGCCGATCAGGAAGAACGTCTTGCGGCCCCAGCGGTCGCCCGCCGCGCCCGCCGTGATGAGCAGGCCGCCGAGCACGAGTCCATAGATGTCGATGATCCAGAGCTGCTCGTACGCGTCAGGGTCGAGATCGTCGATCAAGGAGGGCAGCGCGACGTTGAGGATGGTGGCGTCCATCGCGACCAGGAGCAGGCTGGCGCACAGGACCGCCAGGACGGCCCACCGGTTCGCCGGCCGCGACCTCATGACGCGATCCGCCAGACGAGGACGTCGCCGGCCCGTTCACCCGGGCGCCCGACCAGGCGCTGAATCGTCGCCGCGAGCGCCGCCGCGTTGGGTGTGCCGTCGGGCAGGAAGATCGCCCCGACCTTCCAGAAGTCGAGGTCGTTCGCCGCCCCCGACACGTCGAGCGAGTGGATTCGGGGCACTCGGCCGGTCTTGGCCGCCGACATGATGCGGATCGACGTCGTGGTGTGCGGCGTACTGAAGATCGCCTCCCGGTCGGCCGAACGTGGGTCGGGGCCGAGGAAATACCCCCGGGCCAGCGTGAAGTCCAGTCCGGCCATGGCCGCCCAGCGCATCGCGACGACGTCGCCGCGGGAGGTCGCGTCGGCGTACATGAGACTTGTTCCCGGTGGTGCGTACGCCCGCCAGGTTCCGTCGGCGAGGAATCGTGGCATCGGCGTCGCCGGGCTGACCGCGACGGGCCGGGGGGCCAGCGGGACCAGCGAGAAGAGCACGGCCGCGGCAGCGGCCGCGCGGACCGGCCACCACCGTCGGCGGCCACCCCGGCGGAGCAGCCGATCCAAGCTCACCGCGATGATCACGCCCAACGCCGGGATCACCGCCAGTCCCATCCGAGCCGGCACGACCGAGTCGAACAACGGCAGCTTGATCAGTTCGTGCCACGGCCCCGGCGGGCCGATCCGGTGACCGTCCAGCTTCGGGTACGCGCCGAAGGACAGCACGGCGAACCACACCGCGATCGCCGCCGCGACGCGTATGGCCAGGGTGCGTACCTGCCACAGGGCGAGCAGACCGAGCACGATCAGCAGCGGCCAGCCGAAGAACGAGTTGGCCTCGACGGGGTTGATCGCCAGCTTCGCCACCTCCGGGTTCTCCCCGTACGCCGTCACCGGCGGGAACGACACGTAGGAGAGCACGTCGAGGCCGAACGTTCGGCCGACGATCGGCGGTACGCCGCGATAACTCTGCGGCCCGGCGAACTGCACATACATCGGGTACGCGAGCAGCGCGAAGGCGACCGCCCCGGCGACGGCGAACCCGGCGAGGTACCGCCGGCCGGGCTGGAAGATCCGGCGCGGCGTCCCGGCCAGCGTCACCAGCACCGTGATCGCCACCGCCTGCGCCAGCAGGAAGAGCACCTCTTCGTTGACGAAGAACTGGTAGGCCACCAGCAGACCCAGGATCAGCCCACGGCGTACCGGCTGGAGATGAAGGCGCACGACGCACCAGAAGATCACCGGGACGAGGGCCTGGGCGACGAGATTGGGGTGGCCTTGGGCCTGGGCCGCCAGGCCCGGCGCGTAGCCGCAGAAGGCCGCGGCGGCCAGCGCGGCCCAGCGGTTGGCGACCACGTGCCGGGAGAGCACGAAGTACCAGGCGATCGGGGTGGTGATCAGCGCGAGCGTCAGGATCAGGGTGAACGTGAGCCCGGGTCCGCCGAGGAGGGTGACCGGCGCGAGGGGCACCGCGAGGCCGAGGATCGACGTGTTCGCCATCAGGTTGACCCCGGCCGGCGTGTTCATCTCACTCGCGAAGAACACGCTCTGGCCGTGCGTCAGGGCGTGCGCGGCGTGCGCGAGCACCCATTCGAAGAACGCCTGGTCGTCCCGATTGACCGTCACCGTGGCAGCGGCGGGATCGCGCCAGAGCCCAGCGGTGAGCCAGCTGCCGACCGCGACGAACAGCGCTGTCGCGACCAGGTCGACAGGCGCGGACCAAAGCCGGCGACGTGGCGGCGACGGCGCTTCGACCTGGGGATCGGCATGAGCCGTGGCCGTGATTACCATGCTTCCCCCGAATTCCCGTTTTAGCCGTATTGTGTCGCGGAATTGCACTAGTCCGATATGTCAGAATACGCCGGACGGAACGGTCTACATCGGGGGGTACGAATGACCGCAGTCCTGGAAGGCGACCACGCGACGCAGACGGAAGTCCTCGAAGGGCTGGCCACCGCGGTGAACCACCGCCAGTGGTTCGTCGAGCTGGCCCTGCCCTACCTCGGCGAGGACCCGATCGAGATCGGCAGTGGACTCGGCGACTACGCCGAAGCCTGGGCCGCGCACGTTCCCCGATTCACCGCCGCCGAAGCCAGCCACGAGCGCCTGATCGCGCTCAAGGAGCGGTTCGGCGGTGAATCCACCGTCGACGTCGTCGAGATGTTCCTGCCCTCGGCCGACGCGTACGCCGAACACTCGGCCGCCGTCTCGTACAACGTGCTGGAGCACATCGAGGATCACGTCGGCGCGCTCCGGACGATGGGCCGGCTGGTGCGGCCGGGCGGCGCGGTGATCATCATCGTCCCGGCGTTCGAGTTCGCGATGAGCCCGGTCGACATCGCCACCGGGCACGTCCGCCGCTACACCAAGGCCACCATGGCCGCCGCGATGACCGAGGCCGGGCTGCACGTCGAGCGACTCCAGTACGCCAACGCGCTCGGCCTGATCGGCTACTACGTCACCACCAGCCTGCTCCGGATGGCACCCAAGGAAGGCCCGCTGGTCAGCTTCTACGACAAGTTCGTGCTGCCCCTGACGAAGGCTGCCGAACAGCACGTACGGCCGCCCTTCGGGCAGTCGGTGTTCGCCGTCGCGCGTACGCCCCGCTGACCCGTGTGCCCCGCGCGCTGGATCAGGGTTCCCGGTCGAATCTTGGTCCATGATTCGACACGGAACCCTGATCCAGCGCCCGACGAAGCCGAAAGGTGAGCAGGTCAGGAGCGGGAGCGGTGCCGAGCGCCCGCGATCGGCATCCCGGCGTACTCGGGATTGCCGGTGTTCGAGGCGAGCGCCCCGAGCTGAGCCCCGGACAGCCGGCACGCCGTCGTGTCGGTGAACGCCAGCCACGGCATGTCGAGCGCACCGCCCGCGTCGACCTTCACCGACCAGCGGGTGGTGGTCGGATGGGTCGCCACGACCGATACGCCGACCCGGCCGTACTCGGCCAGTTGCGCGTCCAGTTCCTCGATCGCGGTGGTGTGCTGACCCCAGGGGTCGGCGACGAACAGGATGTGGGTCGTCCACAGTGAACCGCTGGTGCTGTTGATCCGGGCCGACATCGTGTCGGCGATGCCGCTCTCGCGCAGTACCGACCGGTTGACGACGGCTCGCCGGGCTACCCGGGACAGCGCGTCCTCGACCGACGGGATCGACCGCACCCGGGATTCGTTGAGCGCGCCGAGCGACCGGGTGTCGCCGCTGTTGAATCCGGTGACGAGCACGGCGGCGGTGTCCGCCCAGGCCGCCGTCGCGGCCTCGGCCGCGAGGTGGCGCAGCAGGTCGTCGCAGTTCTCGGGATCGCCGACCAAGGTCAGCAACCCCGTACGCTCGCTGTCGACCAGCAGCTCCCCGCCTTCGGGCCAGGTGCCCAGGGTCAGCAGTCCGGGCAGGGGCGCCGGGGCGTCGTCGGGCGCCTCCAACTCGGCGCCGCTCGGGAGCGCCCAGGTGTCGGCCGAACGGGCGGCGTACGGCTCGGGCGGGTCGCCGCACGGTGCGGCGAGCACCACGCCCAGCTCACCGGCGTACTGCCAGGCGGCGAAGATGTCAGGCATGGCCCAGGCCGGGCGCGATCGCAGCCCGAAGGCGAGCCGCCGGAGGCTGGCGTCCAGCCGGTCGGCCGTCGCCGCCGGTCGGCGCAGCTTCGGCTCGTAGATCAAGCCGGGGAGGCTCTCGGCCGAGCCGCCAGGAGTGCGATCAGTCTGTGTCACGATCGGGGGCGCCTGCGCCGGGATCGTCACCGCCGCCGACTCGACCGGCCACTCGACGCCGACCGGTTCCACGCGCGTGCGTACGCGGTGCTTGCTGACCTGATAGCGGTGGATGCGCACGAGCCGGCGTCGCCACAGCACCGCGTGTCCGGCCAGAACACCGGCTGCGGCGAGCCCGGCCAGCACAGCCAGCAGCGGACTCACTCCGCCGTCCTCGGCTCGGGCTTTCTGCGTACCACTTGGTGTGCTGGGAGCCGGGGTGACGGCCGGTGACTCCGCCGCGGAGACCGAGGTCGGCGGGGGCGTGGCGGCCGGTGGTTTCGGCGGCGCGGGCTGGACCAGGTGGCCGGTCGCGTGCCGCATGGGCCCACGGTCGTGCGCGTCGACCGGGAGCGTGAGCTTCCACCCTGGACGGATCAGGTTCGGGTTGCGGACGAGCTTGGGGTTCAGCGCCGCGATCTGGTGGTAGCGGTCGAAGTCGCCGGTGAACCGCTGCGCGATCTTGCCCAGGTAGTCGCCGCGCTTGACGGTGTAGACCGGCCGTTGGATGACGACCGCCTGCTGCTGCACCACCGTCCGCTGCACTGCCGCCTGCTGCACTGCCGCCTGCTGCGCCACCGTCTGCTGCACTGCCGGCTGGGCGACGGTCGCGATCGGCTGCGCGGGGGCTTGCGGCAGCGTCAGCACGACCGCCGGTGGCGCGACGGGCGCGGCCGAGGCCAGTGCTCCCCCGGTGAAGACCGCCAGGATCGCGCCTACCAGCGCGGCCGCGACGCGTTGCTGCATCCGCAGGCCACGCACGCGGATCGCCCGGCCCCGTAGCCGCGCCGGGATCTCCAGCAGCACGCCCGCGGCGAAGCTCGCCCAGGCCAGCCAGCCCACGATCGTCAAGATCCGCGGAACCAGCGAGCCGTCGTCCGGCGCGGCCAACGCGCTCCCGATCTCCGCCCAGGAGGGTACGCGATCAGGCAGCGACCCGACCCGGAGAAGCAGCAGCGGTGCCCCCACTACCAAGGCCAGCAGCCCCAGCAGGGCGGCGACGGCGGTGATCAGCCGGCGCATGGCTCCTCCTCTCCTCCGAAGACTCAGCCGACCAGCAGAACGGCGGTCGCCGCCCCGGTCGCGTACCAGGTCCGGCCGCCCAGGAAGGGGAAGCCGGACGGATTGTCGTAGCCGACGGTCGCGGTGACCTCGACGCTCTGCCCGTCAGCGGCGACGATCACGGTTCCGGACGCGCCCGCGTCCCGCAGGTACGCCTCCGCGACGAGCCGCGCCCGGGCCGGATCGATCCGTTTCTCGTCGCCCTCGACGGCGGGCGGCAGTTCGATGGCCTGCCCGGCGGCGCGGGCGGCCTCGGCGGCGATGTTGTCCGCCCGCTGGTACGCCCGCACCCGCCCGCCGCCGACGACGATGAGCAGGAGGATGGTGACCCAGCCCAGTGCCATGATCGAGAAGAACACCGAGACGCTGCCCCGACTCCGGTTCATGCGCGGGTCAGAAGTGTCGCGAGTTCCATCCAGGCTTCCTCGGCTTCGCGCTCTTAATGACCAGGTCACGACCGGTTCTCCTGTCGTCCGAAAGAGTCCGACACAAACGGGGAATTTCCGGCAACCCGTCGGCTATTGCACGCTTTCGTCAGGATTCGTGAAGTGGAGAAGCCATGGGCCAAGCGGTGGTGCTGTTCGAGTTCATCCCCTGGTTTCGCCGTCTGGTGTGGACTTGCCAGCCCGAGGACGCCGTCGGCCACCGCTGGGTCAAGCTCGCCATCGGGCCAGGGCTCACCGGAACGCAGATCCGTGAGGACCGTATCCTCAGCGAGACCCAAGCCACCGGCGGCGACATGCGCGCCCTGGTCGACCTGTTCGGCATCAGCACCGACGCCGGCAGCCGGCAGTTCGACGACGGCACCGGTGAGCCCTACTGCATCACGATGACGATCGAGGGTGGAGTCACGGCGTGGGAAGTCGTCGTGACCAGATCCCGGCTCGTCACCGGTCCTGGACCACCACCAAGCCCCAGTCCAGCCCGCAGCACCTGCTCCTGAACCTGAGCAGAATCTCGATGCGGACGGCATCCGATCCACCGAAGGGCGTCCGGCGTGACAGACGGCGAGACCAGAGAACTGATTCCCGTTACCGTGATCCGCGACCACAGGATTCGGGCAGCCGGGCGCCGGCTGGGAGACGCAATCGTCTACGACTGGGGCTTTGACCTGCACGGGACGCACTATGAGCAGCGCAGCTACATCCTGCTCGACGACGGATTCCAGATCAACCAGCCGGTCATCTTCCCCGCCGAGCAACAGGGCTGGTGGTATTGCGACCTCGTCAGGGTGATTGACACGGGAGACGAGGTGACCGTCGAAGACCAGTGGATCGATGTCATCATCGGGCCTCCCGACCACCCCTACCGGGTTCTCGACCTCGACGAGTACGCCACAGCCGCTGAGCAGGGCGCGATGACCCCAGCGGAGGCCGCCGACGGACTCATCCGCACGCAACGCTTCCTCGACCGCAGGCTCAACCGCCGCCACGAGGTCCTGCGAACCTGGCCCGACTTCCCGCCCGCAGCCGTCACGGCGCTGTCCAAGGTCACCTACCCACCAGACTGGTCGATGATCACCACGGGTTCGTGAACCCGAGCCTGGCGCAACGCTCATCACGCCTCACCACCGCTCGAGTTCGACGCGGAAATGTCGTCAGTGATCCCGAACCCGAGAGCTCTGGTCCGGTAGGTGTCGAGGGGGCTCACGAAACTCGAGCTGAGCCGGATCACCCCGGGCAGGTCCAGAATCGCGACGTCCCGGAGCTCGGCGTCGCAGGTGACCGTCACCCGCACGGAAGCGGGCTGCCCCACCGGTACGCCGAACCCGCTCACGTCAACGTCCACGGCGACCGGCGTACGGCAGGTGATGCCCTGTGCGTCGAACGAATCCCGCGCGGCGGCCTGCGCCCGGACGGTCGCGTCGTGGGCGTTGCGGGCCAGGCTGGCCGTCCGGGCCGCGTCGAAGGCCGCCGCGTCCGCGGCCTGCTTCGCGATGGCGTACCGGCCGGCGATGAGCGCGCTGGCGAAGAAGGCGAGCACTGCCGGGGTGAGGATCGCCAGCTCTACCGCGATCGCCCCCGCCGCCCGATCCCCGCGCGCTCGCCGTGCTTCGCCCGCTCGCCTTTCGCCCGCTCGCGCGCCGCCCGCTCGCGTTGCGCCCGCTCGCGTTCCGCCCGCTCGCGTTTCACGCTGGATCAGGGATCCGGGTCGAATCTTGGGCCAAGATTCGACCGAGATCCGTGATCCAGCGCCCATCGCGCGGGCAGCGCGGGCAGCGCGGGCAGCGCGGGCAGCGCGGGCAGCACAGGCGGCACCCATCGCGCGGGCAGCGCGGGCGAGCGCTTGGCGGATCATGGGATCCACCGCTCGATGGGGCCGGACGCCGACTGGCGTACGTGGAAGGTCATCCACGGCAGCACCGATTGCGCCTCCCCGGTGACGACGACTTCGACGCGGTCGCCGGTGATCCGGGTGGTCACGGTCGTATCGGTCAGGGCCGGCCCGATCTGGTCGAGGAACCGCTGAGCCTCGGCGTCCCCGGTCGCCGGACTCGCGCCGTAGAGCCGGGTCGCGTTGGCGCCCTGGGTCGCCGCTCCGAGCGCGACCGAGTGGGCGTACCAGACGAGCGAGGCCTGCACGATCATGAAGGTCAGGGTGAGGATGGGACCGGTGAGGATGGCGAACTCCACCGGCCCCTCCCCGCGGAGTGGACGGCGCCAGAACCGGCTGCCGATCACGGCGTCGTCGGGACCTTGTCGAGCCAGCCCTGCGCGATCCCGCGAACACCCCAGTAGACGAGGACCGCGACCGCGCCGATCAGGGCCACCAGGATGACGTAGGGGACGGGTCCTTCGCCCCGGTCCCGCTTCGCCGGATGCATCAGCTCGCCGAGGCGGGCGTACAGCTTGTATCGCATCGCTTTTCCTCTCCGTGCCTCAGGTGGTGGCGAACAGGTTGGCCATGATGGGGAACAGGGCCAACGCCAGCAGGACCATGACCAGCATCGTGGCCGGGATGTCCAATTTGGAGGACCGCTTCTTCGCCTCCTCCAGGGCGCGTACGCGGGCCTGGTCGCGCAACGACTCGGCCTGAGCCCGCAAGGTGCGATAGACCTGCGCGCCGTCCGATCCGGCGCTGCGCATGATGTCGGCGTACGCCGAGAGCTCGTCCACCCCGATGGCCAGGGCCAGCGCCCGCAGCTCGTCCCAGGGCGGTGTCATCTGGAGTTGCGCGGTGAGCAGCGCCGACCGGAGCCGGGCGTACGGCCAGCCCTGGCAGATCTTGGCCGCCCGTTCCATCGCCTCGACCGCGCCGTGGCCCGCCCGGACCTGGTGCGCGGCCAGCGTGACGTAGGTGCACAGGGCCCGGACGAATTCCGACCGCGCCGACGCCGCCGCGGCCCGCATCGACCGATGCGCGAGCCAGCCCGCCCCGGCGGCCAGCGCCAGCGAGATGAGCAGTGGAACCGCGGGCGAGAACGGCGCTCGCAGGATCACCGCGCCGACCGCGATCAGGCCGGGCAGCAGCATGGCGGCGAAGCCCACCGACACGACGGTGGTCGCGTGCGCCTGCGGCGTCCGGTTGAGGATCTCCAGATCCTGCTTGGGCAGGTCGACCCAGCTCCACCACTCCCGGTCGGCCGGGGCGTGCGACGGCGCGGCGAGGCCCGGCAAGCCGGGTGCGGCCGGCGTATGCAGCCGCCGCAGCGCCGGGCCGAGCGCCGGTTCCGGCGTACGCCACGCGGTGAGCGCCAGGAAGACCCCGAAGCCGACGAGCCCGCCGGCGAGCGCGGCGGCAACCACCCAGAGATCGACGATCACGCCGCACCTCCCTCGATCGGCGGCCCGCTCAGCAGCCGGGGACGGCGCTCGGGCAACGACAGCGACCGGATCCAGAGCATGAGCGCGATGTAGATTCCGGCGAGCACCGCCAGCAGAAGCTGACCGAAGACCGTCCCGTACGCCAGCGCCGCGCCCGCGTTGAACGCGCCGAACAGCGCCACGATCCCGGTCGCGACGGTGAGGAACTTGACGGTGAACCGGGCCCGCGCCCGTTCGCTGTCGACTGTGGAGCGTGTGGTGATCTCCTCCTGGATCGCGTGCGCGATGTCGACCAGCGCGTTGTGCAGGCCGTCACCGGCGTCGGCGAGCTGCAGGATCAGCGGGGCCACCACTTCGTCGCAGCTGTAGTCGTCGAGTTCGTCGGCGAACGCCCGCAACGCCGCCACCGGATCGACCCCGGCCTGCAGGCGTACGGCGAGATTGCGTACCTCGGGTCCGATGAGCGGCACCGTCGTCGTGCGTGCGGACGCCACGATCGCGGCCTGCAAGCCGAGTCCGTTGTGGACGTAGTCGCCGACCCGGCGGGTCCACGCCTCCAGCGCGCCGAGGCGGGCGATCGCCCGTTTCTCCGCACCGGCCGCCGAAAGCAACCAGGGCAGCCCCGGCACGGCGAGCAGCGCGATCGCCGCACCGACCGGCCAGCCGGTGAGGAACCAGGTCGCGGCACCGGCCCCGACCCCGCCGAGCACGAGCGCGGCCCGGAGCCGGGCGTGGGCCGGGTCGTCGATCCGGTCGCCGGTGACCATCCGGCGTAGCCACAACGCCGTCGGCGACGGCGGCCCGGCCGGCTTCCGCGTCCCCACGCCGAAGGTCACGGCCAGCGCCATACCGCCGCCGAGCAGGAGGAGGGCGAAGATCGCCAGCAGCTCGATCATCGGCGTACCCGCCGAGTGTGCAGCTCACGCGACCACGCGCCCCGGTTGTGCGGCCCGGCCTCGATGTACGCCGTCAGCTCCCGCAGGTCGTACCCGACGTCCAGCAGGTCCTCGCGGATGCGTTCGGGCAGATGCCGGGGCACCGCCCGGCCGTCCTGGCCGGGCCCGAAGACGGTCGTGGTGACCACCTGACCGTCGCGCATGCCGCCGACCTCGACGACATGGGAGACGAACCGGTGCTCGGCCCCGCCGATCGCCCGCTCGTCGACCACGGCGGTGTAGACGATCAGGTCGATGCCCTGCGCCGCCATCCGCAGCGCCTGCTCGGCTCCGATGTCGGTGCCGTAGGAGCAGGCGAGCTGGACGATCGAGTCCATCACCTCACGGGCCTGCCGGGCGTGGATGGTGCACATCGCGCCCCGGCTGACCGTCATCGCCCGCAGCATCGGGACGATCTCCCGGCCTCGGGTCTCCCCGACGATCACCCGGCGTACGCCGAGCCGCTGGGTGATCGGCATCATGTCGTGCAGGTTCTTCTCGCCGCGGCGACGGCCGCCGGTGTCGTACTCCCCGTGGCCCTGCAACGCCTCCAGGCTGATCACCCAGTTGGACCCGGTCGGCTCATGCAGGCCCAGCTCGCGCGACTCCTCCAGGGTGATGTACGGCTCGCCGGCCGGGATCGTGCGGGCCAGCGCCCGCAGCAGCGTCGTCTTCCCCGACCCGGCCAGCCCGGCGATCATGATGTTCGCCCCGGACTCCAGCGCCTTGGTCAGGAACCGGTAGAGCAGCAGGTCGATCATGCCCCAGTGGTCCCGGAGCTGCTCCAGCGAGGCGTCGAAGAGGCTGTGCTTGCGGATGTAGACGATCGGCCGGGGCGAGACCTTGTAGAGCACCGTCATCCGGGAGCCGTCCGGCAGCTGCATGTCCAGCTCCGGATTGGACTCCGAGAGCTGCCGCTCGGTCGCCGCGACCCGCATCGCCAGCACCTGCAGCATGCTGATCAGCTCGTCGTCGGTGTCCGCGACCGGTTCGCCACGGCTGCGCGTACCGTCCGCGTGGTGCAGCAGGACCTGGTCGCAGCCCAGGATGTGCACGTTGGTGATGGTCGGGTCGTCCAGCAGCCGTTGCAGCCGACCGGCCCCGAACATCCCGGCGACCAGCGCCTCCAGCAGCGCCCGCTCCTCCTGCGGGCTCACCGGGCGGCCGGCGTGCGCCATCCCGGCGGCGTAGTCCCGGATCACCTCCCGGCCCAGGCGCTCGGCCGTCTCCCGCCGGTACGCCGCGGTCACATTGGCGGAATCGGTCAGCAGCTGACTCAACTTGTCGGTGACCCGGCTATGCAGTTGGCGTACCACCGTGTAGTCGAGCTCGACCGGCTTCGCGGCGAACGGCGCGGCCGACACCGGCACCACCGCGGAAGTCGCGTGCCCGTTCAGCCGCGCGGGCTGAGTCATGCGATCACCCCGCTCGGGAGGGCCGGGAGCTGGAGGCGCGCGGCGCGGTCGGAGACGATCAGCGCCTGCGTGGCCTGGACCGCGCGAGCCGCCGTACGCATCAGCGCGCCCCGGCGGCGACCACGGCCTTTGCCGCCGAGCGCCGCCGCGGTCCGGGTGTCCCAGGCGACCTCGGCCGCGACCGGGGCCATGAGATGCCGGCTGAGTTCCCGCGCCGAGATGCCGCCGCCGATGGGCAGGAGGGCCAAGGTGCCGTCGGCCACGGGCAGTTCCCGGCGCAGCTGCGCGAGCGCGGGCACCGCCGGGGAGATCGTCGCGAGCGACGTCGGCCGGACCCCCAGCAGAACGGCGTCGGCCTGCCGCAGCAACGGCCACGGCGGGAAGCCGCTGGCCAATCGGCCGCAGTCGGCGATGACCGTCCACCCGGCCCGGCTGAGCGCGGCGAGGAACTCGCCGACCGCGGCCCACGCGGGGGCGAGCGAGGCGCCCTGGGCGGGGTCGGTCAGGCCGGGCAGTGCGAGTCGTTCGCCTTTGTGGTTGTCGAGATCGATGAGCAGGCCGGGCAGTTCCTGAACGGCCGACCCGCGCAGCGCCGCGCTCGCGAGCGGCAGGACGCCCCGGTCGGTCGGCAGGTCGTAGCGGCTGAGGTAGCCGGCGAGGAGCGAACCACCAGCGGGGTCGCATTCGGCCAGCAGCACCGGACCACGCGGCCCCTCCGCGTTCGCGCCGCCAGTCGCGGCCGCGACCGAGGGCACGGACAGCGTGGCGGCGAGGGCGAAGGTGGACACCCCCGGCGAGCCCTTGGCCGACACGATCGCGAGGAAGCTCATCGGAACCCCCTAGGCCCCGGTCAAGGCGAGCGCGATCCGGTCGTCGGCGGCCATGGCCGCGACGGTCGGCGCGTCCGCGGTGGCGACCTCGACGTTGACCAGCGTCTCCCCTTCGGTGTGGCCGGGTTTGACGTCGGTCACCCGGGCGGCGATGGTCCGCGGCGGCACCAGTTCGGGAGTGTTCTGCGCCGACAGCGCCGTCTTGTCGGGGATCACGACGAGCACGGCCGACGCGCCGATGCGTACGCGGGTCGCCGGCATCCGGTCCTCCTTGAGCAGCAACCCGACCAGCTGCTTGCCCGGTCCGGGGATCGCGTCGTCGGTGAGCTGGTCCAGGGTGAGCAGCGTCCCGGGGACCAGGGCCATCAGCGCGTGCTTGCCGACCACGTCGCGGGCCTGCCCGGCCGGGATCGGGCGCAATCCGAGCGCCGAGTTGACCCGGACGATGACCAGGTC
>NZ_JBFBAZ010000173.1:0-14568 GCF_040682475.1 Hamadaea sp. NPDC051192 | reverse complement strand
CGGCGAGCGCGGCGAGCGGGGAGTGAGCGGGAGCGCGGCGAGCGGGGAGTGCGGCGGGGAGTGCGGCGGGGAGTGCGCGGGGAGCGCGGCGAGCGGGGAGTGCGGCGGGGAGTGCGGCGGGGAGTGCGCGGGGAGCGCGGGAGCGAGCACCGCGCGAGCGCGGGAAGTGTGACTGGCGCCACATGGGCGGCCACCCGGATGTGATTGGCCGTAGGGCGGCAACCTCGCGAACGCGTAACATCGCTGGTAGACCCCCCTTGTATCCGACAGGAGTTGATACCGCCATGTCCGAATCCGTCAGCACCGCCGCGGTCACTGGAACCGCTCGCGTCAAGCGCGGCATGGCCGAACAGCTCAAGGGCGGCGTGATCATGGATGTGGTCACCCCCGAGCAGGCCAAGATCGCCGAGGACGCCGGCGCGGTCGCCGTCATGGCGCTGGAGCGCGTACCGGCCGACATTCGCGCCCAGGGTGGCGTGTCTCGTATGTCGGACCCCGACATGATCGACGGCATCATCAGCGCCGTCTCCATTCCGGTGATGGCCAAGGCCCGGATCGGCCACTTCGTCGAGGCGCAGGTGCTGCAGGCGCTCGGCGTGGACTACGTCGACGAGTCCGAGGTGCTCACCCCGGCCGACTACGCCAACCACATCGACAAGTGGGCGTTCACGGTGCCGTTCGTCTGCGGTGCGACCAACCTGGGTGAGGCGCTGCGGCGGATCACCGAGGGCGCGGCGATGATCCGCTCCAAGGGCGAGGCCGGCACCGGCGACGTCTCGAACGCCACCACGCACATGCGCAAGATCCGGGGCGAGATCAAGCGGCTGACCAGCCTGCCGGAGGACGAGTTGTACGTCGCGGCCAAGGAGCTGCAGGCGCCGTACGAGCTGGTCAAGGAGATCGCCGAGACGGGCAAGCTGCCGGTCGTGCTGTTCACCGCGGGCGGCATCGCCACGCCGGCCGACGCAGCGATGATGATGCAGCTCGGCGCGGAGGGCGTCTTCGTCGGCTCCGGCATCTTCAAGTCGGGCAACCCGGCGCAGCGCGCCGCCGCCATCGTCAAGGCCACCACCTTCCACGACGACCCGGACGTGCTCGCGAAGGTGTCCCGCGGCCTGGGCGAGGCCATGGTCGGCATCAACGTCGACGAGATCCCGCAGCCCCACCGTCTCGCGGAGCGTGGCTGGTGAGCGACCCGGTCATCGGGGTCCTCGCGCTGCAGGGCGACTTCCGGGAGCACCTCGCGGCGCTCGCGGAGTGCGACGTCATCGCCCGGCCCGTACGCCGGCCGGGCGAGGTCGCGGAGATCGACGCGCTCGTCATCCCCGGCGGGGAGTCCACCACGATGAGCAAGCTCGCCCAGGAGTTCGAGGTCTTCGACCCGATCGCCGAGCGGCTCCGGGCCGGCCTGCCGGCGTACGGGACGTGTGCTGGGATGATCATGCTCGCCGACGAGGTCCTCGACGGCCGGCCCGATCAGCGTTCCTTCGGCGGGCTCGCCCTCCAGGTACGCCGGAACGCGTTCGGCCGCCAGGTGGACTCGTTCGAATCGCCGGTGGAGATCACCGGGGTCGAGGGCGGTCCGGTCACCGCGGTGTTCATCCGCGCGCCCTGGGTGGAGAAGGTCAACGGCGACGTCGAGGTGCTGGGGCAGGTAGGCGACGGCCCGGACGCTAGGATTGTCGCGGTCCGGCAGGGCAACCTGCTCGCGACCTCATTCCACCCGGAGCTCACCGGGGACCTGCGCCTGCACCGCTACTTCGTGGACATGGTGCGGTCCGCGGTCTGACCGCAACACGACGGAGGGGTTATGTCCGGCCACTCAAAGTGGGCGACTACCAAGCACAAGAAGGCTGCCATCGACGCCAAGCGTGGCAAGCTCTTCGCCCGCCTCATCAAGAACATCGAGGTCGCGGCGCGTACTGGTGGTGGTGACCCCGGCGGAAACCCGACCCTCTATGACGCGATCCAGAAGGCGAAGAAGAGTTCCGTCCCGAACGACAACATCGACCGCGCCGTCAAGCGGGGTTCCGGCCTGGAGGCCGGCGGCGCCGACTGGCAGACGATCATGTACGAGGGGTACGGGCCGAACGGCGTGGCGCTGCTCGTCGAGTGCCTGACCGACAACCGCAACCGTGCCGCCACCGAGGTACGCGTGGCGCTGACCCGTAACGGCGGCAACCTCGCCGACGCCGGGTCGGTGGCGTACATGTTCACGCGGAAGGGCCAGGTGCTGGTCCCGAAGAACACCCTGACCGAGGACGACGTCCTGGGCGCGGTGCTCGACGCCGGCGCCGAGGAGGTCAACGACCTCGGGGAGTCGTTCGAGGTGATCTCGGAGTCGACCGACCTGGTCGGCGTACGCGAGGCGCTGCAGAAGGCCGGGATCGACTACGAGTCGGCCGAGTCTACCTTCGTCCCCAGCGTGCAGGTGGCGCTGGACGAGGAGGGCGCGCGCAAGGTCTTCAAGCTGATCGACGCGCTCGACGACTGTGACGACGTCCAGAACGTGTACGCGAACTTCGACGTGTCCGACGACGTCATGGCGGCGATCGACGCCTGATCCGCCCGCAAAAGCGGCCTGATCCGCCCCACACAAAGCGGCCTCGGCCGCCACACAAAGCGGCCTCGGCCGCCCCGCAAGCGCCTCGGCCGGCCCGTAAAGCGAACAGATCAGGGATGTGCAGGCTTCCCAAGCTGAGGAAGCCTGCACATCCCTGATCTGCATGTCAGAGCGCCGACTGCGTGTCAGAGCGCGCAACGTGTCAGAGCGGGCCGCGTGTCAGAGCGGACTGCGTGTCAGAGCGGACTGCGTGTCAGAGCGGACAAGAGGGTCAGGATGAGCCGCGCCAGTGGCCCAGCGTCGCGATCCCGATGATCCATCCGACGAACAGCCCGTAGAGCGCCCCGTTCCCGGCGCTCTGGAACGCCGCCAGCAGCGACGGGTCGCTGCGGATGAACGCGGTCAGCAGCGCGGCGAGCGCCGCCGCGAAGATGTACGCCGACCAGCCCGCGAAGAACTGGCTGAGGGTGCCGCGGGCTCGGGCGAGCTGTTGTCCGGTGGACAGCATCAGGAAGACGCCGGTCAGCACGATCAGCAGGATCGCCTTCAGATCGTCGGCGAGGACGTTGCCGAAGGTGTCGTTGCTGTCGAAGCGCCAGGCCGGCCAGCCGAGCAGCCGCAGGAACCAGCCGCCGGCGGTGTTGGGGTTCGCGTGGTCGGCCGCCCAATTGCGATACATCGGGCTGCCGAAGACCAGCACGAGCACGAGCGCGGTGAGCACACCGGCGCCCGTGGCCGTCCGATATCGAGCTAGCACTGCCATGTCGTTCGAGTTACCCCGAACGACGAGAACGGCAAACCGATTGCGTTTGCGCCGCTCAGGCAATCTCCAAATAGGACCCTGCTTCGGTCGCGGCGGCGACGGGGTCACCCGCGCGGATCGCCGCGATGAGTCCACTGTGGTCGCAGTAGCTCTCCGGGGTCAGCTCGCTGCCGATGCGTTCGCTCAGGCTCGCGCGC
Organism: Hamadaea sp. NPDC051192; assembly: GCF_040682475.1. Lineage (NCBI taxonomy): Bacteria > Bacillati > Actinomycetota > Actinomycetes > Micromonosporales > Micromonosporaceae > Hamadaea > Hamadaea sp. NPDC051192. The sequence goes on along the minus strand of NZ_JBFBAZ010000173.1, from coordinate 11,045 downwards.
AAGGCCGCGCCGAACGACGCGTACAACTCGGCCAGCATGGAGTTGTGCGCGGCCGCGACGACCGCCATGTGCAACTGGGCGTCGACCTCCACGAACAACGCCGCGTCCCCGTCGGCCCAGGCTCGCTCGCGCGCGTCCAGCGCCGCCTCCAACAAGCTCAGGTCTTCACTTGTACGCCGTAAGGCGGCGAGCCGGGCCGCCTCGACTTCGAAGGCGCGACGGACTTCGACGGCCTCGTCGAGCTTCGCGCCCGCGAGCCGCCGGCCGGCCGCGCCGGTGAGTTCGTCGGTGGCGAGCACGTAGGTGCCCGAGCCCTGGCGGCGTTCGAGGATGCCGGCGTGGACCAGCGCGTTCACCGCCTCGCGGACGGTGTTGCGGCCGACGCCCAGGGCGGCGACGAGGTCGGGCTCGGTCGGGATGCGGGTGCCGACGGGCCACTCCCCGTTGCTGATCTGCTCCTGGAGCTGCTCGACCACCTGGGGGACGAGGGTCTGGCGCGACGCCGAGCGCAGGCTCATCTGTGTCGGTCCTTACATCCGGTGTCAGAATTCGTCCCATCATTCTACGATCGGATCTATGAGTTCGCCAGCCGTCACCACCCCCGCTCCTTCTCGTCATGTGCTGGCACCCGCGATGGCCCTGGCGGGCATCCTGCTGGTTGCGCTGAATCTGCGTACGGCGGTCACGAGCCTCGGCGCCCTCCTCGACGAGGTACGCGTCGGGCTGCACCTGTCCGGTGCGCTCGCCGGGATGGTCACGACGCTGCCCGCCCTCAGCTTCGCCGCGTTCGGGGCGCTGACCCCGTGGCTGACCCGACGCTTCACGCCGGCTCGCGTACTGGTGGGGGCGATGGGGGCCCTCGCCGTCGGCGAGGTGCTCCGGGCCACGACCCACTCGGCCGCGATCTTCGTCGCGCTCAGCGCCCTCGCCCTGGCCGGGATCGCCGTCGCCAACGTCCTGCTGCCGGTCATGGTCAAGACGTACTTCCCGGGGCGGGCCGGGCTGGTCACCGGCGTGTACACGATGACGCTGACCGCGGGCACCACTGCTGCGGCAGCCGCCTCCGTCCCGATCGCCGAGGCGTTCGGCTCCTGGCGAGCCGGGCTGGGCGTGTGGGCCGTGATCGCCGTGGTCGCGATGCTGCCCTGGCTGCGCGCCGGCCTTCGGCGTACGCCGCCGGGCACGCGCTCGTCCGCGGCGGCGCTGGACCGGGTGCACCCTGGTCGCAAGCGGCTCGGCTGGGCGATGGCCGTCTACTTCGGAACCCAGTCCCTCTCCGGGTACGCCACCATGGGCTGGCTCGCCCAGATCTTCCGCGACGCCGACTACAGCCCGACGACGGCCGGGCTGCTGCTGGCCGGGGTCACCGGTGTCGGGGTGCCGATCGCACTGCTCATGCCGGCGATGGCCCAGCGGATGCGGAACCTGCGCGGCCTGGTGATCGCGATGTCGGTCGCGATGGTCGCCTCCTATGTGGGACTCGCGCTGGCCCCGCACGGCGGCGCGATCGCCTGGGTCGTGCTGCTGGCCATCGGCCAGGGCGCGTTCCCGCTGGCACTGGCGATGATCGGAATGCGGGCCCGCACCTCCGAGGGCACCGTGGCGCTGTCGGCGTTCGCCCAGTCCACCGGCTACCTCATCGCGGCGCTCGGCCCGTTCGTGGTGGGCGTCCTGTACGAGACGACGTCAGGTTGGGTCGTGCCGATCGCGTTCCTCGTCGTCGCCGCGGTCGTCCAGGGCTTCGCCGGAGTCTTCGCCGCCAAGCGACGCTTCATCGAAGACTGACCGCGCCTCACCGCTCGCTGCTCGCCGCGTCCCGCTCGCCGCGTCCCGCTCGCCGCGTCCCGCTCGCCGCGTCCCGCTCACCGCGTCCCGCTCCGTTGATCATGGAGTTGACCGCCTCGCCACGCCGTCGAGACCACGGTTAACTCCATGATCAACGGGAGGGTGGGGGGATGGTGACGTGTGTGGATACGCCCCTGAAACAACGCTGAATGTGTGGTTCGCCGACATGGCCCGGGTTCGCTCCCGGGCCATAGGTTTTCGCGACATCAGTGGTCGGCGTCACATCGCGCCGCCACGTCGGCACACAGGAGGCGGCTGCCCATGGCGCACAGCGCGCTCACCGCGCGCGCCCTGACCCGCGACTTCCGCGGCTTCCGGGCGGTGGACGCGGTCGATCTCGACGTCGCCGACGGCAGCGTGCACGCGCTCGTCGGGCCGAACGGGGCGGGCAAGACGACGCTGTTCAATCTGCTCACTGGTTTCCTCCGGCCCACCGCCGGGCGGATCGAGGTGGGCGGGCGCGACATCACCGGGCTCGCGCCCGAGCAGATCGCCCGGCTCGGGGTGGCCCGCAGTTTCCAGATCACCAGCCTGTTCGGTCAGCTGACCTGCCGGGAGCACGTCGAACTGGCGCTGGCGGGGGACCTGGGCTGGAAGTTCTGGCGATCGGACAAGCTGCTGCACCGGCATCGCGACCGGGCGCTGGAGCTGCTGGGGCAGGTGGGCCTGGCCGGGCACGCCGAATCCACTGCGGACAGTCTGGCGTACGGGCGGAAGCGGGCGCTCGAACTGGCCCTGGCCCTGGCGTTGGACCCGAAGGTGCTGCTGCTGGACGAGCCGACCGCGGGGATGGGCGTCGAGGACGTCGATCGCACCGTCGAGCTGATCGGCCGCGTACGCGACGGGCGGACCGTCGTCATGGTGGAGCACAACATGAGCGTCGTCGGGGCGCTGGCCGATCGGGTCACCGTGCTCCAGGCCGGGAAGGTGCTCGTCGAGGGGGCGTACGCCCAAGTCCGTGACGACGAGCGCGTCATCAGCGCGTACCTGGGAGAAGCGCATGTTGCGGATTGACGGCCTGAACGCCTGGTACGGCGAGGCGCAGGTGCTGCGCGACGTGGCGCTGGAGGTGGCGGCGGGCGAGGTGGTGACCCTGTGCGGCCGCAACGGTGCCGGGAAGACCACTCTGCTGCGCAGTGTGATGGGCCTGCACCCGCAGCAGCGCGGCACGATCAGCCTGCGGGGCGCGGACATCACCAAGAAGCCCGCGCACACCCGGGCCCGGCTGGGCGTGGGCTGGGTCCAGGACGATCGCGGCAGTTACGCCACCCTGACGGTGACCGAGAACCTGACGCTGCCACCCCGGGTCGGGCCGCGGGCGTGGTCGCTGGACCGCGTCTACGAGATGTTCCCGAACCTGTACGAGCGCCGGAACTCGCCGGCGACCAAGCTGTCCGGCGGCGAGCAGCAGATGCTCGCCCTGGCTCGGGTTCTGCGGATGGGCGCCGAGCTGCTGCTCTGCGACGAGCCGACGGAAGGACTGTCGCCGCTGCTCGTGCAGCGGGTCGGCGAGATCCTGCGGCTCGTCAAGGCCGACGGCGCGACCGTGCTGCTCGTCGAGCAGAACCTGCATTTCGCCACCACCGTCGCCGATCGGCATTACCTGCTGGCCGAGGGCCGGGTCGTGGAGTCCCTCGACAACACCGAGGTGCGTAACCGCGAGCGCGAGCTGCTCGCGTATCTGGGCATCTGACTCTCAATGAGGAGAACGCGATGAAGAGATTTGCGACGGCCCTGGGCGCGGTGGCCCTGCTGGTCACCGCGTGCGGCGGTGGCCCGCAGTCGGGCGGTGACAGCAAGCTCACCGGCGGCAAGATCGTGCTCGGCGTGCTCAACGACCAGTCGGCCGGCTACTCGGCGCTGTCGGGGAAGAACTCGGTCGAGGCCGTGAAGATGGCGATCGAGGACTTCAAGGCCAAGTACGGCGACAAGGCGGTGACCAAGGACATCGAGGTGGTCGACGCCGACCACCAGAACAAGCCGGACGTGGCCAACACCAAGGCGGCCGAGTTCTACGACCGTGACGGGGTCGACGTGATCCTCGACGTGCCCACCTCGTCAGCCGCGCTGAAGGTGGCCGACGTCGCGAAGGCGAAGAAGAAGCTTTACTTCAACATCGGCGCGGCGACGACCGACCTGACCGGCAAGTCCTGCAACAAGTACACCTTCCACTACGCGTACGACACCTACATGCTGGCCAACGGCACCGGCAAGAACGCCACCGAGAACGGCGCGAAGAACTGGTACATCGTGTACCCGAACTACGCCTTCGGCCAGGACATGGAGCGCAGCTTCAAGGCGGCGGTGGAGAAGGCCGGCGGCCACGTCGTCGGCGAGGACGCGGCGCCGTTTCCGAGCGACAACTTCTCGACCTACCTGCTCAAGGCGCCGACGCTGAACCCGAAGCCGGACGTCATCGGCACCATGCAGGCCGGGGCCGACCTGGTGAACCTCGTCAAGCAGTACAACGAGTTCAAGCTGCGGGACAAGGGCGTGGGCCTGTCGGTCGGCCTGATGTTCCTCACCGACATCCACTCGCTGACCCCGGCGGCGCTGGCCGGCACGACCTACACCGACGCGTGGTACTGGAACTTCGACGCCAAGAACCGCGAATGGGCCGACAAGTTCAAGGCGCGTACGGGTTCGCGGCCGACCTTCGCTCACGCGGCGAACTACTCGGCGGCCACCCAGTACCTGGAGGCGGTGCAGGCGGCGGGGACCGACGAGGCCGACACGATCGTGGCCCAGCTCGAAGGCAAGAAGGTCGACGACTTCTTCCTGCGCAACGGCGAGATCCGCAAGGCCGACCACCGGGTCCTGCACGACGCGTACCTGGCTCAGGTGAAGCAGCCGGAGGAGGTCAAGGAGGACTGGGACTACGTGAAGATCCTCAAGACCATCCCGGCGGCTGAGGCGTTCCGCGCGCCCAGCCCGGACTGCCAGATGTCCGGCGCCTGAGTCCCGGGCTCGACCGGAACAGACACTTCGGCGGCCCGGCCCGACGAGAGCCGGGCGGGCCGTCGAACCGCAACGAGAGAGCGGACATGACCAACTTTCTGGAGCAGACCTTCAATGGTCTGGTGAGCGGCAGCTTCCTGGCGCTGCTGGCGCTCGGGCTCGCCGTCATCTTCGGCCTGCTGCGGGTGGTCAACTTCGCCCACGGCGCGATCTACATGCTGGGCGCGTTCGGGGCGTACGTGCTGGCCGACGAGCTGGGTCTGCCGTTCTGGGCGGCTCTGCTCGCGGTGCCGGTCGGGCTCGCCGCGCTCGGGATGCTGCTCGAACGGGCCTTCATCCACCGGCTGACCAAGCTGGATCCGCTGTACAACTTCCTGCTCACCTTCGGCTTGACGCTGATCCTGCAGGACCTGGTGAAGGCCCGGTACGGCGTCCAGTCGTCGCCGTACGCCATGCCGAGCGCGCTGTCGGGGAGCGTGGACCTCGGCTTGTTCGAGTTCCCGGCGTACCGGGTGTTCGTGCTCGGGACCTCGATCGCGATCTGCGTCGGCGTCTGGGCCCTGCTGACGCGTACGCGAGTCGGCATGGTCGTGCGGGCCGCGACCGAGCGCCCGGAGCTGACCCGGGCCTTCGGCATCAACGTCGGCCGGTGGATCACCCCGGTCTTCGGCTTCGGCGTGGCGCTGGCCGGCCTGGCCGGGGTGCTCGCCGCCCCGATGCGAGCGGTGAACCCGCTGATGGGCGCGGATCTGATCATCGTCGTCTTCGCGGTGGTGGTGATCGGCGGCCTCGGCTCGATCTTCGGCTCGGTGGCGGTCGGCTTCGTCATCGGGGTGGCCCAGGTGTGGGCCGAGGCGTACGCCCCGGAGTCCTGGCGGGCGCTGATCGCCCAGACTCTGCCCTTCGTTCTCATGGCGGTCGTGCTCCTGTGGCGCCCGGCCGGCCTGTTCGGCCGCGAGGAGATCGCGTGACTACCATCGCCCCGTCCGAGACCGTCGAACCCGAGACCGCCCAGCCGGGGAGAGGCCCGGTGCGGCGCTTCGCGGGTCCGGTCCTGCTGGCCGCCGGGCTGCTCGTCGCGGTGTGGCTGCCGAACGGCGTCTACACCGGGCTGGCCGTGGACCTGCTGTGCTGGGCGCTGTTCGCGGTCTCCGTCGACCTGCTGCTCGGGTACGCCGGCCTCCTGTCGTTCGGGCACGCGGCGTACTGGGGCTCGTCGGCGTACGCGACGGGGCTGCTGGCCGTCCATCTTGGACTGCCGTTCCCGCTGGCGGTGCTGGGCGGGGCGCTGACCGCCGCGCTGATCGCCGTGCCGGTCGGCTATCTGGCGGTCAAGCGGGTCGGCATCTACTTTGCCATGGTGACGCTGGCCTTCGCCCAGATGATCTACTTCATCGCCAACGAGTGGCGCAGTGTGACCGGCGGCGAGAACGGCATGCAGTCGGTGCCCCGCACGCTGGGCTCGGTCGACCTCAGCGACAACTACTACTTCTACTACGCCGCGCTGCCGATCGTCCTGGGTGGACTATGGCTGACCTGGCGCATCGTACATTCGCCGTTCGGCCGGGTGCTGGTCGCCATCCGCGACAACCCCGCCCGCGCGCGGGCCCTCGGCTATCCCGTCCACCGCTACAAGCTCGCCGCGTTCGTGCTGTCCGCGTTCGTCGCCGGGCTCGGCGGCGGGCTGTTCGCGCTGGCCCACCAGTTCGTCAGCCTCGACACGCTGCACTGGACCACCTCCGGCAAGGCCGTGATCATGGTCGTGCTCGGCGGCATCGGCACGCTCTGGGGCGCGCTGTTCGGCTCCAGCTTCGTCGTGGTGCTGGAGGACTCGTTGTCGCAGGCCGACTTCGCGAGCCCCGGGCTGATCACCGGCGGCGTCTTCGTGCTCGCGGTGCTGCTGTTCCGCCGGGGGCTGTGGGGGAGCGTGGCGGCCTTCCTGCGCCGCCGGTTCTAACTCGCGCCGTGTGGTTCTGACTGCGCTGGATCAGGGTTCCCGGTCGAATCTTCGGTCAAGATCCGACTCGGAACCCTGATCTGCTTGCGGGCGAGCAGGCGGTAGGCCACCGGCCCCGCGAACGGCAGGCCCACGATCGCCAGGACCACGGCCAGCACGACGGTCACTCCGGTCGGCAACGCCAGGCCGACGAGCCACACCAGCCCCGCGACGATCAACTGGTACGCGACGACGCCGAGCCCGGTCGCGAACAGGGCTTTGGCCACCACCCCGGCCGCGCCGGGTCTCGAGGATCGCAGCATCCGTGGCAGTGCCTGGAGTCCGAGTAGCAGGGCGAGGCCGAGGACGCCGCCGATGCCGATCCCGGCGATGCTGCCGGGCACCACCAGGGCGGGCTCCTCCGCCAGCAGCCCAGCGCGGCTCAGCGTCGTGTCGGCGGCGTACGCGCCGAGGATGGCGCCGCCCACGGCGAAGACCAGCACGCCGAGCACGGTCAGGACCTTGGCGCCGGGGCTGGCTGGGGACGAGGGGCTGGCCACCGGCGCACTGTACAAGGTCTGGCTGTGCGGGTGATGAGACTCACAAACGAAACGATACGGTGCCGTATCAGAAGTCTCTCGCGTAATGTTCCCCTGGATGCGAGACGGAACCGTTCCGTTTCGTAAAGAAATCGTGACACTGGGGGGAACTCCTGTGGAGACCCAAGCAAACACCGGGCACCCGAGGCGGTGGGCCATCCTCGCGGTGCTGGTCGTGTCGCTGCTCGTCGTCGTGCTCGACAACACCGTGCTCAACGTGGCCCTCAAGAACCTCGCCGACCCGGTCAAGGGCCTCGGCGCCACCCAGGGTCAGCTGGAGTGGGCGATCAACTCCTACACCCTGGTGTTCGCGGGCATGCTGTTCACCTTCGGCGTGCTCGCCGACCGGATGGGCCGCAAGAAGGTCCTCATCGCCGGTCTGATCCTGTTCGCCCTGACCTCTCTGATCTCGGCGTACGCCCAGAACCCCGGCCAGCTGATCGCGGCGCGGGCGGTCATGGGCCTCGGCGGCGCGGCCATCATGGCCACGACGCTGCCGATCATCACCAACGTCTTCGACCCGCGGGAACGGGCGCGCGCCATCGGCATCTGGGCCGGCGCGGTCGGCCTCGGCGTCGCACTCGGCCCGATCCTGGCCGGCGCGCTGCTGGAGCGGTTCTGGTGGGGCTCGATCTTCATGATCAACCTGCCGATCATCGCCGTCGGCCTGCTGTTCGTGGCAGCGATCGTGCCGGACTCGCGAAACCCGAGGCCGGGACGCATCGACGTGCCGGGCGTGCTGCTGTCGATCCTGGGCCTGGCGGCCCTGGTCTACGGCATCATCGACGGCGGCCAGGCGGGCTTCGGCGAGCCGAGCGTCTGGGCCTGGATCGCGGTCGGCGTCGTCGCGCTGGCGGTCTTCGTCTGGTGGGAGAACCGCACCGAGCACCCGTCGCTGGACGTCAAGCTCTTCCGGGACGCCCGGTTCGCCGCGGCCACCAGCCTGGTCGGGCTCTCGTTCTTCGCGGCCATGGGCGTGTTCTTCTTCATGTCCTTCTTCCTGCAGCTGGTCCGGGGCTACTCGCCGCTGCAGACCGGTCTGCTGATGCTGCCCTTCGCGGCCGCCCAGCTGATCTTCGCGCCGTTGTCGGCGAGCTTCGTCAAGCGGTTCGGGGCCAAGGCGGTCAGCGCCGTCGGCGTCACCGTCGTGACCCTGGCGACCGCCGGCTACCTGCTGGTCGACGAGAGCAGCTCGATCCTGGTCGTGATCGGCATGTTCTTCGCCTTCGGCGTGGGCATGGCCAACATCATGCCGCCGGCGACCGACGCGATCATGGCGTCGGTCCCCCGCGAGAAGGCGGGCGTCGGCTCGGCGGTCAACAACACCGTCCGGCAGGTCGGCGGCGCACTTGGCGTGGCGATCCTCGGCTCGGTGCTGTCCTCGGTCTACCGCAACGGCGTCGACGACACCGTAGCCGGGCTGCCGAAGGAGGTCCCGCCGCAGGCCAAGGACGCGATCAGCGAGTCGGTGGCGGGTGCGCACGCGGTCGCCGACCAGCTCGCCGGCACGCCGTTCGCCGGTGCCGCGAACGTCCTGGTCAAGGCGGCCGACTCGGCGTTCGTCGACGCGGTGCACGCGGCCGCCCTCGGCTCCGTCGCCGTGGGGATCATCGGCTTGATCGTCGTGCTCGGCTGGCTGCCGGGCAAGGCCAAGCCGCACACCGCCGCCGAGGCGGCCGAGAAGGCCATGACCGCCGAGCGGGCGGTTGAGGCGGTCGAGGTCGGGTAAGGTTTCCCTACCATGAGGAACACGAGCACTGTCGATTTTTCCGGTTGCCCGGACTTCTCGGGAAGCACAGCTTCTTCCGGGGGTGCGGCCGCCGCGGCGGACCGCGCTAGCGGTCCCGGGATCGACAACGCCGGCACAGAGGCTCCGCGGGCGATCGGTCGCCCGCGGAGCACCCGCGCACATGAGGCCATCATCGACGCCGTCCTCGACCTGCTGGCCGAGGGCACGTCGGTGGGCGAACTGTCCATTGAGGCGGTCGCCGCCCGGGCCGGAGTCGGCAAGGCCACGATCTACCGGCGCTGGTCGGGCAAGAACGACCTGATCCTAGAGGCGGTCAAGGCGTTGAAACTGCCGCAGCCGATCGACGAGGGACTGTCCGTTCGCGACAACCTCGTCCAGCTGCTCAGCGTGGTCAGCGTCAGCGTCGATCCCCGCGCGGCCCAGGTCTTCCCGTGCATCGTGCCCGAGGTGCTGCGCAATCCCGAGCTGTGGGGCCTCTATCAGCAGATCGTCGAACCACGCCGGGCGCGTACCCGGGAAGTCCTCGAACGGGGGATTTCTACCGGTGTGCTGCGCCCCGACATCGACGTCGAAATGGTCGCGCTGATGCTCACCGGACCCGTCATGTTGCAGCGAATGCTGAGGTGGAGCCCCTCCATCGATGATGCGACCCTGCCGGAGCGAGTGGTCGACACGCTCTTGCAAGGGATCGCGGTTCCCCAGAATTGACCAGCGTTGGCACATAGAGTGCTAAACGGGCGCTTCGTGCGCCGGTCGATAGGGAGAACAGTTCTATGGAAGGCTCACCAGCAACAGAACAGCTCCGGATCGCGCTAGTCGCACCACCCTATTTCGACATCCCTCCCGCGGCGTACGGCGGAGTGGAAGCCGTCGTCGCGGATCTGGCGGACGCCCTTGTGGACGCCGGACATCAGGTCACCCTCATCGCCGCCGGGCGCAACGGAACCAAGGCGGACTTCGTCCCCGTGTGGGACGAGATCCAGTCCGACCGGCTCGGCGATCCCTTCCCCGAGGTCGCGCACGCCGCGGCGGCTCGCCTGGCGGTCACCCGATTAGCCGAGACCGGCGGGCTCGACGTGGTCCACGACCACACGCTCGCCGGGCCGCTGAGCGCGCCCTACTACGAAACCCTCGACCTGCCGACGGTCATCACCGCGCACGGCCCCGTCACGGGCGACCTGCGCCAGCTCTACCGGACGCTCGGCCGCGAGGTGCACCTCGTCGCCATCTCACACCGTCAGCGGGTGCTCGCCCCCGAGCTCAACTGGGTCGGCACCGTCCACAATGCAGTACGCGTCGACACCTTCCCGTTCCAGCCGGACAAGGGGGAGTAAGCGTTGTTCCTGGGGCGGTTCCACCCCGACAAGGGAGCGCACCTGGCGCTGGACGCCGCGCACGCGGCCGGAGTGCCGCTGGTGCTCGCCGGGAAATGCAACGAACTCCTGGAACAGCAGTACTTCGAGCGCGAAGTCCGGCCCCGGCTCGCCGCCGACGACCTCGTCTTCGGCATGGCCGACGCGACCGAGAAGCGCAAACTGCTCGCCGAGGCGCGCTGTCTGCTGTTCCCGATCCAATGGGAGGAGCCGTTCGGCATGGTGATGATCGAGGCGATGGCCTGCGGCACCCCGGTCGTCGCACTCCGCGGCGGCGCGGTCGCCGAGGTCGTGGTCGACGGGGTCACCGGCTTCATCCGCGACGATCCGGCCGATCTGCCGAAGGCCGTGCACGACGCGGTCGGGCTGAACCCGCTCGACTGCCGCCGGCACGTCGCCGGGAGCTTCACGGTCGACCACCTCGGCGCGGGCTACGTCGCCGCTTATCGGCACGCCATGCGGCGTACGCGCGGCCGGCGGTTGCGGCTCGCCCCGCTGATGCTCGCCTGAGTCGGTCACTTCTTCGGCGCTGGATCAGGGTTCTCGGTCGAATCTTGCGTCAAGATTCGACCCGGAACCCTGAT
>NZ_JBFBAZ010000172.1:0-14759 GCF_040682475.1 Hamadaea sp. NPDC051192 | reverse complement strand
ACGCTGGAGTTGACCGGGAACGCGAAGCGGTGGCTGGCCAAGAAGGGCTGGGACCCGGTGATGGGTGCCCGTCCGCTGCGCCGGACCATTCAGCGGGAGATCGAGGACTCGCTGTCGGAGCGGATCCTGTTCAACGAGCTCAAGTCCGGGCAGAAGGTCGTCGTCGACTGCGAAGGCGACCCGTCCGACATCGAGAACTCCAAGCTCGTCTTCCGCGGATCGATGCGGGAGACCGAGCACGAGGCGGATGCCGAGGCGACTCCGGTCGCCGCGGCGCCGACCGAGTCGGCTGCCTGATAGATCGCGAAACAGCAAAGGGCGGGCCCGCGGGCCCGCCCTTTCTGCATGACTCGATCAGCCGTCGCACGCCCCGGCGCACGATCCCTGGACGTACTGCTCGAGCAGGGCGGGCTGAACGCCGGACTGCTTCATCTTGGTCAGCACCGCCAGGAAGTCGTCCGGGTACGCCGGCCGGAAGTGCATCAGCACGATGTGCCCGGGCTGGATGGTGTGGTTGCTGGTCTGGTACCGGACCTTGCCCTTGTCGACCGTCTCGGTCCAGTAGAAGACCACCTTCTGCCCGCATTCCCGGGCGACCTTCAGGGTGGTGTCGTCGTAGTTGCCGTACGGCGGGCGGAACAGCGTCGGGCGCCGGCCGAAGAGCTTGCCCAGCCGGTCGGCCGCGTCGCAGATCTCGTGGTGCTGGAAGGCGTACGTCTTGCCCTTCAGGGAGGTGTGCGTGATCGTGTGGTTCTCGATCACCGCCCCGGACGCCTGGAGCGCCTTGAAGTAGTCGGTGTGCCCCTCGACGTACTGCAGGGTCAGGAACAGCGTGATGCGTACGCCGGACGCTTTGAGCAGCTGCAACGCCATCGGGTGGCGCGTCGCGCCGTCGTCGATGGTCAGGAAGGCCACCTTCTGCGTCGTCGGCACCTTGAACCACAGCGGCGAACTGGTTCCGGCGTCCACGTTGACGGACGCCGGTGGCGGCAGGGGGCCGAACTTCGGAAGCCGGCTCGTGTACCAGGCCAGATCCTTCACCGTGCTCGGCGTCGGGCTGGGCCGCTTGGTCGGCGAGGACGAAGGCTTGCCCGACGGGCTGTCCGACGGCGACGGTGAGGCCTCGAGCGTCGGATCGAGCGTCGGCTCATCGCCGGCAGGCGCCGAGGTCGGTGGTGGAGCGAAGGTGGGCTGCTTCGACGGTCCGCTGCTGCAGGCAGCCACGACGGCGGTGAGCAGCGCCACGGAGGCGGCGATGCTCAGCCGGAGGCCGGTGTGCGACATAGGACGGTTGCGGCGGGGGCTCACGGGCGAAGCGTAAGCTGGTAGCGCGCTGAGCGCCACCGATCAGGCGACGACTTTAATCACCGAGTCGCGCCGTGTTCATCACCGAATCCTGCCGCGTCTCGCCCGCAAGTGCGAAGCGGTCCCGGCCCGACCGGGTCACCAGGCCGTCGGCGAGCAGGCTGGCCAGGGCTCGGTCGCGTTGCTCCGGCAGATGCCAGAGCAATGCGATTCGGTCGCTCGGCACCGGTTCACTGCTCCCCCGCAGCTCGGCCATGATCAATCCCCGAACCTGCCGGTCCGTGCCCGCGTACCCCTGCGGTCGGCGCGAGGGTCCGGTGCTCGCCGGCCGGCCCGCGGCCAGCCAGGCACACGAGCTGGTCAGTGGGCAGTCCGCGCAGTTCTGGTTACGGGCCGTGCAGATCACTGCCCCCAGCTCCATGTACGCCGCACTGACGCGGGCGGCGACCGCTGGTTCGGCCGGCAGCAACCCCTCGACCAAGGCGAGATCGGCCGGTGTGGTCGCGGGACCGGGCTCGGCCGCCCCGCTGACCGCGCGGGCAGCCAGTCGTCGCACGTTCACGTCGACCACCGGGTGCCGCTGCCCGTACGCGAACGCGGCGACCGCGCGAGCGGTGTAATCCCCGATGCCGGGCAGCGCCAGCAGCTGCTCCAGCCGGGAGGGCACCTCGCCGTCGTGGCGTTCGACGATCGCCTCCGCACAGGCGTGCAACCGCATCGCCCGGCGCGGGTAGCCGAGCCGACCCCAGGCGCGGATGGCGTCGGCGGCGGTGTCCGCCGCGAGATGAGCCGGGGTGGGCCAGCGGCGTACCCAGTCGGTCCAGACCGGCAGGACGCGGCTGACCGGCGTCTGCTGGAGCATCACCTCGCTGACGAGGATCGGCCACGCCCCCACACCGGGTACGCGCCACGGCAGGTCACGGGCGTTGCGCTCGAACCAGTCCAGAGCGACCTCGGCGATCGGCATGTCCCCCACCCTACGTGCCGTCCCGGAGGGTGGACGGAGCACAATGCACCGATGACCGAACTCGCCGTCACCGTGCTCGGGCACGACCGTCCGGGCATCGTCGCCGACGTCACCGGAGTCCTCTCGACGCTCGGGGCGAACCTCACCGACTCGACGATGACCCGGTTGCGTGGGCACTTCGCGATGACCCTGATCTGCGCCGGAGAACTGTCCGTCGGGCAGGTCGAGGAGGCGCTGCGCCCGCTGACCGCCGACGGCCGCCTGCTCGTCGGCGTACGCGAGGTCGGCGCGGACGAGGACAGCCCGAGCGCCGGCGTTCCCCACCTGGTGAGCGTGCACGGCGCCGACCGGCTCGGCATCGTGGCGGCGGTGACCCGGGCGCTGGCCGAGGCCGGCGGCAACATCACCGATCTCTCGACCCGGCTGGTCGGGCCGCTCTACGTGCTGGTGGCCGAGGTCGAGCTGCCGAAGGACAGCACCGAGGCGGTCGCCGCCCGGCTGGCCGAGGTCAGCGAGGAACTGGGCGTCGAGGTGACGCTCCGGCGGACCGAGGCGGACCTGCTGTGACCTCCGACAACGAGCTGGCCCGCTACGAGTCGCTGGGCGTCGAGGGTGTCGTCCGGCCGGTGCTGACCGCACCTCATCCGGCGCTGGCGCGACCGGGTGAGCTGGTCGACCCGACCGACCCCGAGGTGGTACGCCTCGCCGCCGACCTCTTCGCGACGATGCGCGTCTCCCCCGGCTGTGTCGGGCTGGCCGCGCCGCAGATCGGCGTCTCGGCCCGGCTGTTCGTCGTGGACGTCACCGGGCATCCCAAGAGCAACACCGTGCACGGGGCGTACGCCCTGGCCAACGCCGAGATCGTCGAGGCCACCCGCTGGCGGCCCGGTCGCGAGGGCTGCATGTCGGTGCCCGACCTGACCGGGGACGTCAAACGAGCCAGCCGCGTCGTCGTGGTGGGGGAGGCGCCCGGTACCGGCGCGAAGATCACGCTCACGACCGACGCCTTCGAGGCTCGCGCGCTCCAGCACGAGATCGACCACTGTGCCGGCCTGCTGTTCCTCGACCGGGTCAGCGGCGCGCACGCCCTCTATCAGCGCAAGGTCTACTTGTGACTGTCGGCCGTCCGGTGGTGTGTCGACGCTTTGCGCAGGAGCGCCCTGGCATTAGCGTGTGGGCATTATGAGACTCACGGTGGGTCCGTTGCCGGCTGCTGTCTATTGGCGTCGGCGCGCGGTAGTGCTCGGAGGCGTGCTGATCGTCGCACTCCTCGTCTCATACGCGTGCACGTCGGGGCCTAAGACCTCGGCGTCGGGCAATCCCAGTTCGACGAAGAGTCCCAGCGCCGCGGCGACGGGGAACAACGTCCCCGCCAACGAGGTCTCTCCGACGGCGAGCCCGTCCGCCTCGGCCGCGCCGACCCAGACCGCGCTGGCCAGCGACGAACCCGTGGACCCGCGCGCGTGCACGGACGCCGAGCTGAAGGTGACCGCGAAGCCGGTTCAGACCAGCGTCAACCGGGGCGCCAGCGTCTTGATCTATCTGTACATCAAGAACGTGTCCAACCGGACCTGCACCCGTGACATCGGGCCAGACCTGCAGGAGCTGCGGGTGGTTCAGGGCGCGGAGAAGATCTGGTCCTCCGACGACTGCGACCCGCCCCGGGGCACGAACGTGCACACCTTCCAGCAGGGGCTGGAGGTGTCGTTCAACGTCGAGTGGAACGGCAAGCTCAGCACCTCGTGCAGCACGACGGCGAAGCGTACGCCGACCGGGCCGGCACCCGATCCGGGCAAGTATCAGGTCGTCGGCCGGGTCGGTACGAAGCTGAGCGACGGGTTCACCCTCACCATCAAGTGAGGCGTCAGACGTAACGCTCCAGGATGGACGCCTCCGCGAGGCGGGACAGCCCTTCGCGTACGCCTCGGGCGCGAGCGTCGCCCACCCCGTCGACCGCCTGAAGATCCTCGACCGTCGCTCCGAGCAGCCGCTGCAGGCTGCCGAAATGGTCGACGAGCCGGTCGACGACCGCCCCGGGCAGCCGGGGGACCTTGGCGAGCAGCCGGAAGCCGCGCGGGCTGACGGCGGCGTCGAGCGCCTCGGTGGAAGCCGGGTAGCCCATCGCGCGGGCGACCGCCACGAGGTCGATCAGCTCGGTGGCGCTGAGCATGTCCAGCTCCACCAGCGCCTCATCCGCCGTACGCGCCTTGCGGCCGGTCGGCAGGTAGTCGCGGATCACGAGGGTGCGGTCGGCGTCGACGCCCGCCATCAGCTCGTCGAGCTGGAGCGACAGCAGCCGGCCGTCGGTGCCCAGTTCCACCACGTAACCCGCGATCTCGTCGGAGATCCGGCGGACCATCTCCAGGCGCTGCACGACGGCCAACGCGTCGCGTACCGTCACGAGGTCCTCGATCTCGAGTGCGGACAGCGTGCCGCTGACCTCGTCGAGCCGGAGCTTGTAGCGCTCCAGCGTGGCCAGGGCCTGGTTGGCCCGGGAGAGGATGGCGGCCGAGTCGTCGAGGACGTGGCGGGTGCTGTTGATGTAGAGCCCGATGATGCGCATGGACTGGCTGACCGAGATGACCGGGAAGCCGGTCTGCTTGGCCACCCGCTCGGCGGTGCGGTGCCGGGTGCCGGACTCCTCGGACGGGATGGAGGGGTCGGGCATCAGGTGGACCGCGGCGCGCAGGATGCGGGTGCCGTCCGTCGACAGCACGACGGCACCGTCCATCTTGCACAGCTCGCGGAGCCGCGTCGCGGAGAACTCCACGTCGAGCGGGAAACCGCCGGTGCAGATGGACTCGACCGTCTTGTCGTGACCGAGCACGATCAGCGCACCCGTCCGCCCACGGAGGATGCGTTCGAGGCTGTCGCGCAGCGGGGTGCCCGGGGCCATCCGGGCGAGGGTGGCCCGGATCGGATCGCCACCCATGGCGTTCCAGCTCGGTTCGCGTTCGCTCGGCACGGCCACAGTCTACGGGGTTCGCTCGGCGGCGAGCAGCGCCGACATCTTGAGGGCTTCCGGCAGATCCGCGACCTCGTGCACCTTCAGACCGGCCGGGCCCGTTCCCTTGGCGGGCGCGCAGCCGGCCGGCACCAGGGCCACGGTGAAGCCCAGGCGGGCGGCCTCGGCGAGGCGCTGCGAGACGTTGCCGATCCGCCGGATCTCCCCGGTCAGGCCGACCTCGCCGACGGCCACGAGGTTGGGGACGGTGGCGAGGTTCACCTTGGCCGACGCGATGGCCAGCGCCATGGCGAGGTCGACCGAAGGCTCGGTGACTTTGATGCCGCCCACGGTCGAGGCGAACACCTCGCGTTCGTGCAGACCCTTGCCCGGACCTCGACGTTCCAGGACGGCGAGCAGCATGGCCAGCCGGGCCGAGTCGAGGCCGGAGACGGTCCGCCGGGGCGAGCCGTTGGCCGGGCTCGCGCCGATGAGCGCCTGGACCTCGGTGACCAGCGCGCGGCGGCCCTCCATCACCACGGTGCAGCAGGTGCCGGGCACGGGCTCGGCATGCCGGGTCATGAACAGCCCCGAGGGATCGGGCAGCGAGGCGATGCCGGTCTCGTGCATCTCGAAGCAGCCGACCTCGTCCACACTGCCGAAGCGGTTCTTGAGCCCTCGGACGAGCCGGAGCGAGGAGTGCTTGTCCCCCTCGAACTGCAGCACGACGTCGACCAGGTGCTCCAGCACGCGCGGCCCCGCGACGTTGCCGTCCTTGGTGACGTGGCCCACGAGGATCGTCGCGATGCCGCGCTCCTTCGCCGTCGCGATCAGCGCCGCGGTCACCGCCCGGACCTGGGTGACCCCACCCGGTACGCCGTCGGAGGTGGGCGAGGAGAAGGTCTGGACACTGTCGACGATGAGCAGGCCGGGCCGGACCGCGTCGACGTGGCCGAGCAGCGCCGCGAGATCGGTCTCGGCCGCCAGGTAGAGGCGCTCGTGGAGGGTCTGCATCCGTTCGGCCCGCAGCCGGACCTGGCTGACCGACTCCTCGCCGCTGACGACCAGCGAATTGCTCCCGGAATGGACGGCCCATTGCTGGGCCACGTCGAGGAGCAGCGTGGACTTGCCGACCCCGGGTTCGCCGGCGAGCAGCACGACGCCGCCCGGCACCAGACCCCCACCCAGTACGCGATCCAGCTCGCTGACATGGGTCGGGACGGCTCGGGCCGGAACGGGGCTGATCTCAGCGATCGGCCGGGCGGGCTCGCCGGGCATGCGCGGTGCGATCTGGCGCAACGCCATCGGGGCGGCCGCGGCCGGGGCCGACTCCACGACCGAGCCCCACTCGCCGCACTCCGGGCAGCGGCCCACCCACTTCGGCGGCTGGTAGCCGCAGGCGTCGCAGAGGAACGCGGGCCGGGGAGCCTTCGCCGGCGCCTTGGTCGGTCGGGTCACGTCGAGAACCGTAGCGTCCCCTTACGACAAACGAGGGCGGACCCGACCGGGCCCGCCCTCGTTTCAGCGAAAGGTGCTACTCGTGCTTGACCTCTATCGAAGCGCGGGGCTGCGGCGAGAGCGGGTTCGACAGCGGCACCCGGCAGATGGCCTGGCCGTTGGCGAAGACGCAGGAGTCGTTCGGGCGCGCCGTCGGGGCCGCGTCGGCCGCCGGCGAGGCGGGCGTCTGGTTGAGCTGCAGGTCGGTGCCCACCGTGAACTGGAAGGCGACGCTGCGGACCAGGTCGCCGGGCTTGAGGGCCTCGGTCAGGCCCTGCAGGACGAGCGACTGGCCCTCGCCCTGGCCGAAGGAGACGAAGCCGCCCGACGGGATCGTGAAGGTGGCCGGGCCGCTGGGGGCGGCACTGGTCGCCGACGGGCTCGCCTTCGGGCTCGCCGACCCGGTCGCGGTCGGGCTGGCCGTGCCGGTGGCGGTCGGGCTGGCGGTGGCCGTGGGGGACGGGGACTCGGTGGGCTGAGCGGACGCGCCGCCCTTGCCCACGGTCACCGAGGCGGCCGCACCGGGCGCGGTGACGGCGACCTTCAGCGGCTGCGGGGTGTCGTTGAAGATGCCGACCTGCAGCTGGGCCGAGCCGCCCTTGGCGTACCCCTTGTTGGTGTCGTAGACGACGGCGAGATCGCGGAGCGCGATGCTGCCGCCCTGCGTCGCGGGGTTGCTGCTGTTCACGTTGAACGTCTGGTTCACGCCAGGCACCGCGGGCGCCATGTACGCCGTCTGCGTGACCTGTCCGGCGCTGCAAGCGCCCAGGGCGGTGGTCGCCGCGGCCAGGGCGGCGAGCGCGATGGCCCGGCCCGTGCTCTTCCGGGCGAACCGGGCGGGGAGCTCAGTCACGCGCGTCACGTCGGTCCTCCTCAGACCCATGAAGGCTGTGCGCTCAGGGGGGCCGGCGACGGCCGGTCTACGGGCGCAATTCCTTCGACAGACTAGTTGGCGGAGATCCGCTGCCTTCGCCGACCCGCCCATCCGCTCAGGCTGAGTTAGAGGAGTGCAAATACGGCCAGGCCAGTAAGGATGGCGCCGGCGGCGCGGGCGCGGGACTCGCCGAGGCGCTGCGGCAGCCCGCGTACGCCGGTCGCGTCGTCCATCTCCAGATCGGGGACGGCGTTGAGTAGATGAGCCGCCCCGCCGAAGCAGGCTGCCGCCACCACGAGCTGTCCCGGCGGGGTGGCCGGGACGGCGGCGATGATGAACATCGGGATCGCGGCGAACGACACCAGGTACGGGACGATCGAGAAGACGGTGCCCTTGAGCGGCCAGTTGTAGAGCTGGGCGCTGACCAGTCCGACGACGGCCGCGCCGGCCGCCAGGGGACGCGTGGACGAGACGGCCAAGGCGATCATGGCGAGCGAGGCGATCAGGGCGGCGGTGGCGACCCACGGCCGGCCCTGGGGCCATTCGAGGGCCAGCGGCTTGTCGGCTCGGCGTACGGCCCGGTCCCGGTCGGCGTCGATCGCGTCGTTGGCCCAGCCCACGGCCAGTTGACTCGTCCCGACCACCCCGGCGACGAGGAGCACCCCGGCCGTGCGGTGCCCCACCGCGTACGCGATGAGGCCGCTCAGGATGGTGACGGCGGCGACGGGAGCGGGATGGCAGCAGCGCAGCAACGCCGAGACGGGCCGTAGCGCGCTCCCGGTGCTCCCCGCGCTCATGAAGTGCTCGGTGGGGGACTGACCGAGGCGACGTTCGCCGAGGAGGCGATCACCGAGGCGCTCGCCGTGGCCGAGACGTCGGCGACCGACGGACTGGCGCCCGCGGACGTCGAGGCCGTGGCGGAGGCCGTGACGACGGTGTTGCCGGTCGGCGGCACGCTCTTGGCCGGCATCGGGGTCGGGTTGTCCCGGGGCGACATCACCCCGCTCCAGGTGACCGCGATGAGACCGACCAGGGTGATCAGCACGGCGATGGCGAGGATCAGCAGCGGGAGCAGCGCGGACGGCTCGTCCGGATCGTCGATCCGCTCAGGCAGGTGCAGGCGGCGGCGCCAGACTCGCATCCGCTCGGCCCGGCGGGCCCGGCGGGCGGCCCGGCGCAGTTCGCGACGGACGATCTCGGCCTCTTCATCGAGCTCTGCCGGATCGTCCGGGATCACGACCTCGCCCCATTCGGGTGGAAGGTCGGGAAGCCCGTTCCCCAGCGTGCCCATCGCCCCGGACTCCTCCTGCATGGTGGCTTTCAGTGTGCCGCTGCGGGCGGCCGAGCGCCAGACGTTCTTCGCCTCGACGTTCGGGACTTTCGGTCAACTTCCGGGCACTCTCCGTCACCAACGGCTCCCCTGGCATCCTTGGGATACCCACCTAAACCGGTCGTCATGCCTCTTCTTCGCGGATCCCGCAAGCCGGAGTGCTCACTATTACAGGCACTGTGAGCTGCGCTAACGGTGAGACGCAGGGTGGGACATCAGTGCGGAGCCGTGTTACCCTAGACACAGCGAAAGGGGTTTCGTACCTATGGTTTTCAGTGTCGGCGAGACCGTTGTCTACCCCCACCACGGGGCCGCACTCATCGAGGCTATCGAGACTCGCATCATCAAGGGTGAGGAAAAGCAGTACCTCGTCCTTCGTGTCGCTCAAGGCGATCTGACGGTGCGCGTCCCCGCTGAGAACGCCGAGATCGTCGGCGTGCGCGAGGTCGTTGGAGAAGAGGGCCTGACCAAGGTCTTCGATGTCCTGCGAGCTCCGCACACCGAGGAGCCGACCAACTGGTCGCGGCGTTACAAGGCGAACCTGGAGAAGCTGGCCTCCGGCAATCCGCTCAAGGTCGCCGAGGTCGTGCGAGACCTCTGGCGGCGCGAGCGCGAGCGTGGCCTCTCGGCCGGAGAGAAGCGCATGCTCGCGAAGGCTCGCGACATCCTCGTCGGCGAGGTGGCTCTCGCCGAGCGGAGCACCAAGGACGAGGCTGAGGTTCTGCTCGACAAGGTGCTGCACGAGGCATAACACCCCCGTGATCGAAAAACTCGCAGACCGCGGCATCACCACATCAAGTGGTGATGCCGCGGTTCTCGTTCCCGCCGCGGGGGCCGGCGTACGGCTCGGTGGCGACGTTCCCAAGGCTCTGCGTGAACTGCGCGGCGAATCATTGCTCGTGCACGCGGTCAAGCGGGCGGCCGCCGCGGCGTCGGTCCGGTTGATCGTCGTCGCCGCTCCCCCGCACCTCGTCAGCGAGGTCCGAGAGCTGCTGACGGGGGTCGACGCGGACCTGGTCGTGGTGGCCGGTGGAGCCAGCCGTCAAGACTCCGTCGCCCGAGCCCTGGCGGTCGTCCCCGAGGGGATCGACATCGTGCTCGTCCACGACGCCGCTCGGGCGCTCACCCCGCCGGAGTTGGTCGACGCCGTCGCCTCAGCGGTACGCGCTGGGCACGGCGCGGTCATCCCGGTGCTTCCGGTGGTCGACACGATCAAGCGCGTCGACTCGAACGGAGACGTCGCCGCGACCGTCGACCGCAGCGAGCTGCGAGCCGTGCAGACTCCGCAGGGTTTCCGGCGTGAGGTGCTGGTCAAGGCACACGCGGAAGCGGGCGGTGAGCATACCGACGACGCCGGGATGGTGGAGCGGCTCGGCCTGCCGGTGCACTGCGTACCGGGGTCGGAGCTGGCCCTCAAGATCACCCGTCCGGTCGATCTGATCATCGCCGAAGCACTACTGACGGCGGAGGTGGCCCCGTGAGGGTCGGCATCGGCACTGACATCCACGCGTTCGGCGAAGACCGCGAGTGCTGGGTCGCCGGGTTGCACTGGCCGGGCGAGCGTGGCCTCGACGGGCACTCCGACGGCGACGTCGCCGCCCACGCGGCCTGCAACGCGCTGTTCACCGCGGCCGGGCTGGGCGATCTCGGCGCCAACTTCGGCGTCGACCGGCCCGAGTTCCGGGGGGCGGCCGGCGTGACGCTCCTGGCCGAGGCGGCCCGGCTGGTTCGAGCCGCCGGATTCGAGATCGGCAACGTCTCCGTGCAGGTCATCGGAGTGGCCCCGCGGATCGGCAAGCGTCGGGCGGAAGCGGAGAAGGTGCTCTCCGAAGCGGCGGGCGCGCCGATCACCCTGTCCGGCGCGACTACGGACGGGCTCGGTTTCACCGGCCGCGCCGAAGGGCTGGCGGCGGTTGCGGTCGCCCTCCTGACTCTGGCGCGTCCCACCGGCACCGGACTCGGCTGGCCTCGCACCCCCTGACGCCCGCTCGCGCGCGCCCGCTCGCGCGCCCCGCGCGGTATTACCTGTGGATCACGGTCACGCAGGCTAAAGGCCGCTCGGGAAGCCTGCATAACCGTGATCTGCAGCCAGCAAGAGCGCGGGGGGCAAGCTCGACGAGCGTCAGCCGGCGCCGTCCGGCCGAGCGGCCCCGGGCCGAGCCCACGTCCACGCGTACGCGTCGTCTTCGCAAGCGAGTCCGGCGTCGCACAGGTCGAGGGGCCGGAACGTGTCGACCATGACGGCCAGCTCGTCGAAGTAGTCCGCGCCGATCGCGCGCTCGGGCGCACCGGGCTGGGGTCCGTGGGTGAAGCCGGACGGGTGCAGCGAGATGGAGCCCTGTTCGATGCCGGAGCCGCGGCGCGCCTCGTAGTTCCCGCCGGTGTAGAAGAGCATCTCGTCGGAGTCGACGTTGTGGTGGTTGTACGGCACCGGGATCGCCAGCGGGTGGTAGTCGACCTTGCGCGGGACGAACGAGCAGATCACGAAGTTCGGGCCTTGGAAGGTCTGGTGTACGGGCGGCGGCTGGTGGATCCGGCCGGTGATGGGCTCGAAGTCGTGGATGGAGAACGCCCACGGGTAGAGGTGCCCGTCCCAGCCCACCACGTCGAACGGGTGGTGGGCGTAGGTGAACTTCGTCCATCCGCGCCGATGCTGGACCAGGACGTCGACGTCGGTCTCGTCGACGAGCAGCGGCGCCGACGGGCCTCGGACGTCCCGTTCGCAGTACGGCGAGTGCTCCAGGAACTGGCCGCGTACGGAGAGGTAGCGCTTGGGCGGGCCGATGTGCCCGGTCGCCTCGATCGCCAGGATCCGGACCGGCGCGCCGATCGGCACCACGCGGTAGATCACCGAGGTCGGGATGATCACGTAGTCGCCTTCGCCCGCTTCGAGCAGCCCGAACGAGGTCTCGAAGACGGCTCGGCCGGATTCCAGGTAGAGGCACTCGTCGCCGACCGCGTTCCGGTAGAGCGGAGACGGGGTATCGGCGACCACGTAGGAGATGCGTACGTCGTCGTTGGCGAGCAGGTGCTGGCGACCGGTGACCGCCTCGGCGCCGCCGACCTCCAGCTTGTGCGTCTGCAGGTGGCGAGGCTTCAGCGGGCGGTTGGGCACGCGGCTCCAGGCCGGCGGGTCGTACGCCTCGGCCGCCACGATCGCCGTCGGGAGGTACCGGTGGTAGAGCAGCGAGGAGTCGGAGGAGAACCCCTCCTGGCCCATCAGCTCCTCGGCGTACAGCGTGCCGTCCGGCTGGCGGAACTGAGTATGTCGCTTTCGTGGGATCTCCCCGACGCTCCGGTAGTACGGCATCGTGACCTCCCAAGATTGCCCGCTGTGCATACTCGATCGTCCGATTATCGGACAGACTTGTCCGCTCCGCAAAGCATCCGCTAGATTGCCTGATCATGTCAACGGCGGCGAGCGCATCAGTCCCACCGCTCCTGAAGCGGTTGCTCGACGATGCCGCCGTGTTCCCGCCGGGCAACGCGACGCTGCCGCAGGCCTTCACCGGGCATCGAGAGCACCGCTCCGCCTGGTACGCCGCCCTCGTCGGAGTGCTCCTCTTGCCGGCGTCCGGGTTGAAGGAAGCCGCCACCCAGCTGCGCGAGGACGAGCGGATCGAGGTCGGCGTCATCGGCGACCTCCCCTTACCCCAGTTGTCCACCGCTCTCTCGGGGGTCGATCCCCGGATGTCGGTGCAACAAGTGGAGACGGCCGTCGCCAAGCGCGGCGAGGATCCCCAGCCGGGCCTGAGAGCGCTGCTCGCGATGCTCGCCGAGCACGACCTCATGGGATACGCCGAGATCCCGCTGACCTGGGGATTGCTGGACGCTCTGGACACCGTCGCCGAAGCACGCGCCGCCGGCCAGCCGGTCGCGGCGAAGTTCCGCACCGGGGGCCTGGCCGCCGAACTGTTCCCCACTCCGATGGAACTCGCCGCGGTGATCTGCGCCTGCCGCGACCGTGCGCTGCCGTTCAAGCTCACCGCCGGGCTGCACCATGCTGTGCGCCACACCGATCCGGAGACCGGCTTCGTCCACCACGGTTTCCTCAACGTGCTCGCGGGCGCCTGCGCCGCCGCGGAGGGCGCCGAGGTCGCCGACGTCGCGGCCGTGATCGGGACGACTCAGCCGCTGACCTTGATGGAGGCGGCGCGTACTCGCCGTCACGCCGAGCGCCCGCTCTGGGTCGGCTACGGCACCTGTTCGATCGCCGAGCCGCTGGAAGACCTGATCCAGCTCGGTCTGCTCGGCTTGTAACCCGGGAGGGTCAGTGCTCGATCACCTGCCGTATGGCGTCTTTCGGCGTACTGGGGAAACCCGGTGCGCGGCCCGCTGGGGCGATCACCTGATCGATCTCCACGCGGCGGAGACGCGCGGGTCGATCTCCGCCGGCGGCGCACTGCTCGCGCCCACCCTCCAGAAGTTCCTGGCCGCGGGCCCAGACATCTGGCAACGGGTACGCCGAGAGCTGCTGGATCTGGTCAGCAGCCCTGCGCTCGCAGAACTCCTGGTCCCGTTGAGCGAGGTCGAGCTGGTGCTGCCGTTCGAGGTGGCCGACTACGTCGACTTCTACTCCTCCGAACACCACGCGTCGAACGTCGGCCGGATCTTCCGGCCGGGCCAGCCGCCGGTGCCGCCGAACTGGCGTCACCTGCCGATCGGTTACCACGGACGAGCCGGCACCGTAGTGGTGTCGGGTACCGAGATCACCCGGCCGTCCGGCCTGCTCTCCCCGGGCGTCGTCGGGCCGTGCCGCCGCCTCGACATCGAGGCCGAGGTCGGCTTCGTCGTCGGTACGCCCTCCGAGCTGGGCACTCCGGTGCCGCCGGAGGACTTCGCGCGGCACGTCTTCGGGGTGGTGCTGGTCAACGACTGGTCCGCCCGCGACATCCAGGCGTTCGAGTACCAGCCGTTGGGGCCGTTCCTCGGCAAATCCTTTGCGACGTCTGTGTCGGCGTGGATCACCCCGCTCGCCGCGCTCGCCGACGCCTGGGTCGCCGCGCCGACGCAGGATCCGCCGGTCGTGGACCATCTCGCGGACTCCCCGCATCTCGGGCTCGACTTGCGGATGACCGTCACCTGGAACGGGGCGGAGGTCAGCCGGCCGCCGTTCGCCTCGATGTACTGGACGCCGGCTCAGCAGTTGGCACACCTCACGAGCAACGGGGCCAGTCTGCGTACGGGGGACTTGTTCGCCTCCGGAACGGTGTCCGGTCCCGAACGGAATCAGGTCGGTTCGTTCCTCGAACTCACCTGGGGTGGCACCGAACCGAGGGAAATTTCGGGGGAGCAGCGCACCTTCCTGGAAGCCGGCGACGAGGTCCTGATCAGCGCGTACGCCCCCGGACCGGACGGGTCCCGGGTGGATCTCGGATCGGTAGCGGGAAAGATTCGAGATAATTGATTTGCGGTCCCTGCGGGGTCTGCGTAATGTTCTCTCTGCCAGCGCGGAACGGACAAACGAGCCGGAAACACTCGGATCGGAAGGCCGGAGCGGGGCAGGCTACAACCGGGCGGTGCGGGGTTGACTTCGCGAAATTGACCGGCTAAAGTAGTCAAGCCAGCAAGGAGCGGCGGATCATGTCTCCGAGCCACGTTTGCTGGATCCCCCTGGAAACACAGCATCACTACTCGTGGTGTGCGTCTCTATGGGAACCGGGCGAGGCGGGTTGACACCGCGAACTCGACCGAGTAAGTTAGACGAGTTGCCCCGAGCAAGATCCCACAATGTGGGATCACGGTCCGGTGTGTGCTTGTTCTTTGAGAACTCAACAGGGTGCTTGTAAAGCCAGTGCCAAAGTAGCGGATTCTGCTTCGGTGGGATCGCACATTTTTCATC
>NZ_JBFBAZ010000171.1:0-14925 GCF_040682475.1 Hamadaea sp. NPDC051192 | reverse complement strand
GGCTCGGACGGCGGTGACGCCCCGGACGGCGGGCTGCCGGACTTCGGCCCCGACTCCGACGGCAACGGCCTCCCCGATTCGCTCGAAGGCCTCGGGACCTGGGGCGCCATCCCCGGCCTCGGCGGGGACGGCGGAACCGACGGCGGCGACGCTCCGGACGGCGGGCTGCCGGACTTCGGCCCCGACTCCGACGGCAACGGCCTCCCCGATTCGCTCGAAGGCCTCGGCACCTGGGGCGCCATCCCCGGCCTCGGCGGCGACCCCAGCGACGGTGGCGGCACCGACGCTCCCGGCGGATTCCCGGGCTTCCTGGGCGGGCTGCCTGGTCTCGGGCTGGACACCGACGGCGACGGGACCCCGGACATCTTCGACTCGACGCCGAACGGCGACCCGCCGCCGAGCCCGGTCTTCCCCGTCGGCCCGCCGGATCTGGATCTGTCCGGTCTGTTCGGCGACAACGACGGCGACGGCACGCCGAACTACCTCGACCCGACGCCCGACGGTCCGGTCCACCCGATCTTCCCGGGCACGCTGCCCGACAGCGACGGCGACGGCCGGCCGGACATCCTCGAAGGCGACCTCGTCTTCGAACCGGGCATCATCGTGGACCCGGTGCACCCGGTCGACCCGGGCGGCGTACTCGGCGACCCGCCGGTCTTGGACCCGGGTGACGGCGGCGCGCCCACCGACCCCGGCCCGACCGACCCCGGTCCCACCGACCCGGGCCCGACGGACCCCGGCCCCACCGACCCGGGCACCGACGGCGGTACGCCGACGCCGGAGCCGTCTGACGGCACCGGGACGGGCAGCGGGACCGGCACCGAAGGCACTGGGACGGGCGGCACCGGCGGCGGCACCGGCCACACCGGTACGCCCACCCCGGAACCCTCGACCGAGCAGCCGCCGGTCGAGCAGCCCCCGACCGAGCAGCCGTCCACGGAGCAGCCCGAGACGGAGTCCCCGGTGGCCGCGGCCGACGCGGCAGCCGCCTCACACGCGCCGGGCACGACGACCCCGCCGGCCGACGGCGGTCAGGCGGGCGGCGCCCAGGACGGCGGCGCGAGCGACGACGGCGGCATCGGCATGACCGAGCTGGCCATGGGCGCGGGCGGCGTGGTCGCCGGCGTGGTGGTCGGCGGAATCGCGGGCGGCATCGCGGGCGCGAAGTTCGCCGGCAAGGACGACGACGAGGACAAGACGCAACCCAACGCTTAGCACCGACTCGCGGAGAGCACCCACCCTCCGCCGAGTACGCCGGCCGGGGCCGAGTCTCCCCCGTGCTCGCCCCGGCCGGCCCTACCCCAGGGCTGGATCAGGGTTCCGTGTCGAATCTTGGCTGAAGATTCGACCGGGAACCCTGATCCAGCGCCCAAAGCGAGAAGGGCCACCCCGATGCTCTGCCACGCCTGTCACGTGCACCTGCGCCGGGACTACCCGTACTGCCTGCACTGCGGCACGCTGCGCAAAGGCGCCAAGATCGCCGAGTTCGCGGCGCCGGAGCTGCGGCACGCGGGGCAGGCGTACCCGTTGGTCGGTCCGGTCACGACGATCGGGCGTACCAGTGACAACGACCTGATCCTGGACGACCCGAGCGTCTCCCGGCACCACGCCCGGATCACCCGGGGACCCGAGGGATTCGTTCTCGAGGATCTCAACTCGTTCAACGGGACCACCGTCGGCGGGCGTACGCTCCACGGCGATCGAGCGGCCCTCAACGACGAGATGGAGCTGCTCTTCGGGGACGTCCCGGTCCGGTTCGCGCAACCGCGGAGCGCGGCTGTCGGCTCCAAGACGATGGTCAAGGGCACCGAGTACACGATGCTCGCCGCGGCGAGGCAACAGCCGGAGGCGGCCACCGCGACCGAGCCGTTGTCGGCGGTCCCCCGGCGGCGGTCGGGCTGGGCGCTCAAGCAGGTCCCGGACAGTCGCGGGGTCGAGCAGTGGGTGCTGAGCAACACGCGTACGGGGCAATATCTTCAGCTCGACGACCGGGACGCGTTCCTGTGGACCAGCCTGGACGGCGAGAACAGCGTTCGCGACCTGCTCTTCCTGTACGCCGACAAGTACGGCGAACTGGCCCTTCCCCGGATCGAGCACACCCTGCGGACCTTCGCCGCGATCGGGCTCGTCCGCGGGCTCTACGGTCAACGCGATCCGGAGCGGCCGCCGCTGCTGAAGCGGATCGGCCAGGCGATCTTCCGGGCGCTGCTGCGCCTGGAGCTGTCGGTGAAGGGCTTGGACGCCCTGGTCGGCCGGATGTACCGAGCGTTCGGGTGGCGCTTCTTCACGCGTACAAGTGTGGCCGGCTTGTGGATTGTGATCTTGGGTGGTCTCTACGCCTTCTTCGTGGCGCAAGGCAAGCAGCAGTTGTTCGACGTGGGCGGCGCGGGGCTGGCCGGCGCGATCGTGGTGGCGGCGGTCTGCCTGGTCGCGCTGGCGATCCACGAGAGCGCGCACGCGCTGGCCGTGAAATCGTATGGCCGCAAGGTGACCCGCGGCGGCTTCATGCTGATGATGGGCATGCCGTTCGCCTTTGTGGACACGAGCGACATGTGGTTCGGTACGCGCTGGTCGCGCATCGTGGTGACGTTGTCGGGTCCACTGTCGACCGCAGCCGTCGCCGGCGCCGCCTCGGTCGTCGCGGCCTATGTGCCGCAGCCGATCGTGTCCGGGATCGCCTTCCAGATCGCCTTCGCGCTCTATCTGAACACGATCTACAACCTCAATCCGCTCATGCCGCTCGACGGCTACCAGGCGTTGTCCGACGCGCTGCGCATGCCGCGGCTGCGGGAGGAGGCGTCGGCCTACTTCACCAAGGGGATCTGGGCCGACCTGCGGGGCGGTAAGCGTCCCGGGCTCAAGCAGTGGGGCATGGCGGCCTACGGGATGACGGCCGTGGTCGGGATGACGGCCTTCATGGTGATGGCCGTCTTCAGCTGGCGTACGCGACTCGACGGAATGGTCCAGAAGTACCTCCCGGCCGGCTTCGCGATTCCGGTGATCGTCATCGGGCTAGGTGTCTTGATGTTTCCGATCTGGTTCCGCATCTACAAGAAGGTGTCCACACTGGTGCGGCGAACGGCGGCAAAGCGTTCGCTGACCGAGCCTGGGGAGGCGACGGCATGACCTGGTCGGTGCCGGGATATACGGCGGTTCAGGAGTTGGGGCGCGGCGCGTCCGGGTTGGTCGTGCTCGCCACGCACGATCAGACGGGGGTACCCGTCGCGATCAAGTACCTCGCCGACAACCTGAAGAACGACGAGACCTTCCTCCGCGAGTTCCGGGCCGAGGCCCGCATCCTCGCCGAGGTCCAGGACGACCACGTCGCGCGCCTCTACGAGTACGTCGAGAACCCCGGCGGCGCGGCGATCGTCATGGAACTGGTCGACGGCGTCGCCCTCCGCAAGATCATCCGAGAGCAGGGCCCGGCCGAACCCGAGGCCGCCCTGGTCGTGCTCAAGGGCTCGCTGCTCGGCCTGGCCGCCTCGCACAAACTCGGCATCGTCCACCGCGACTACAAGCCCGAGAACGTGCTGGTCGACGCGCAGGGCCAGAGCAAGCTCGCCGACTTCGGCATCGCCGTCCGCGCCGGGCGTACCGGGGCGCTGGCGGGCACACCCAGCTACATGGCCCCCGAACAGTGGGCGGCCGGCACGGCCACCCCACAGACCGACATCTACGCGGCCACCGCCACCTTCTTCGAATGCCTCACCGGAGCCCCGCCCTTCCGGGCTCCGGGCGACCTGGTCCAGCTCCGCCGACAGCACGAGTCCGCGCCCATCCCGGTCGACGCCGCGCCCGAAGGGATACGCGGACTGCTGCGACGCGGGCTCGCCAAGGACCCGGCGCAGCGCCCCACCAACGCTTCGGTCTTCCTCCGGGAGTTGGAAGCGGTCGCGGGAGCGGCGTACGGCCCTCAGTGGGAGGAAGAGGGCAAGAAGAAGCTCGCCCGCCGAGCCCTGTTGCTCGCGGCGCTCTTCCCCCTCGCGCTCGCCTCGATGTCCGGCACCGCCGTCGCGGACTCCGCCCTGGGCAAGGGCGTCGGCCACCGACTTCGTTCCCTGTCGAGCGGAGTGAAGAAGGCCCTCGTCGCCGGGACCATCACGGTTGTCGTCGTCGGCGGCAGCGTCGGCGGATGCGTAGCGCTCAACCCGACGGACGCCGCCAACACGTCCGCCCTCCCGTCCACCTCCCCCTCCGCGTCGCTGGTGGAAGAGTCGCCCTCCGCGTCCCCGACCGACTCCCCGTTGCCGTCCGACTCCCCGTCGGCGTCGGTGTCGCCGACGACCGCGTCGCCGACGCCGACGAAGTCGAAGACGAAGTCGCCGACGCCCAAGCCCACCTCCAAGAGCCCAACACCTAGCCCCACCCCGCCGGTCCAGGTCCTCAAGATCGCGGTCTATCGCGCCTACTGCTACTACGCCAACAACGGTTGCCAGGCGTTGGTCCAGGTCACGATGTCCGACGCACGGGCCGGCTCGCTCTACGTGACCTTCGACGCGACGCAGACGAAGACGGCTGGGCCCTACACGTTGAGCGGCCACACCAGCGACACGCCGTACAGCATCACGGCCCAACTGCCCGGCCAGGGCGCCGCGGTCTGCGGGAAGCCAGGTGCGACGTTGAACGTCACCGCCTACGTGATGGTCAACGGCAAACGATCCAGCGTCGAGGCGACCGTCGCCGGAATCTGCGCGGAGTGATCGGTGAGTGATGCGTTTGGGGGGTTGAGGGAGATCAACTAGCCCCCAAACGCATCACCCACCGAAGCTGCATTCTGCGTACGACGAGGTGGTTCTGCGTACGCAGGCTCGTGCCGAGCGGCACCACCACGGTGACCGGGTGGTCGGGCCCGAGCAGCGGGACGTCCCAGAGGGCCGCCGCACTGAGCAGACCGATCGCACCTCCGGGCGGAAGCAGCAACGCGGCCGCCGAGCACCACAACCGGTGATCCACCGGAATGTCGGCGTCGACGTAGATGCCCCGATAGAGGCGCCGCCACCGTGGTCCTCGAAGCTTGTCGCGGGTGAGAGCGCCGGAAGCCAGCAGGTCACGGGCCCGGAACGGCTCGATCGGGAGGCGCATCGGACAAGAGTGGCGCGCCGACGCCGGCTGACCGGCGAGTTGTCCACAGCTGTGAAAGGCAGGAGGACGGCATCCTGCTGTAGCAGGAGGCGTTGCGGCTGACAGCAGGAAGAGGCGTACGCCGATTCCGAGGACCGTCAGGTGCATGAGGAATGCACTGAGGAACGCGTACCGGGGAAGTTCGTGGCTCACCGTGATGGCGGTGGCGATGACCGCGCTGGCTGTCGTGGCGCTGCTGGGGCTGATCGTCGACGACCGCACCGTGCTGGGCCAGCCGACGTGGCTCAAGCCGTTCAAGTTCGGCGCCTCGTTCGCCGTGTACGCGATCACGCTGGCGTGGTTGCTGAGTTTCGTGACGCCGACGCGGACGAAGAAGATCGCGGTCGGCCTGATCATCGTGGGGTCCTATCTGGAGGTCGCGCTCATCGTCGGGCAGGCGGCCCGGGGCCGGGCGAGCCATTTCCACGTCGAGACGGCGCTGGACAACATGATCTGGAACGCGATGGGTTCGATGGCGGCGCTGTTCGGCGTCGGTACGGCGATCGTCGCGGTCGTGATCTGGCGCAATGCGGTGCAGGATCGGACGACCATGGTGGCCGCTAAGGTCGGGCTGCTGTTGCTGCTCGCCGGGATGGGACAGGCGGCCCTGATGGTGGTGCCGACGAAGGAACAGCTTCGGCTGGACGAGATCGAGGATCAGCCGATGCTCGGGGCACATGCGGTCGGCGTACCCGATGGTGGAGCTGGACTGCCGATCACCGGATGGAGCACCACGGGCGGTGACCTGCGCGTGGGCCATTTCGTGGGGGTGCACGGCCTGCAGGCGATGATCCTGCTGGCGATGTTGTTCCCGGGGCGGCCGCGGCTGATTCAGGTGGCCGGCGGCGCCTATGCCGGGCTCCTCGCACTCGTGACCTGGCAGGCGTTGCGCGGTCAGCCGCTGACCCAGCCGGACGGGCTGACCCTGGCGGCGGCGGGAGTGCTCGTTGTGGGCACCGTCGTCGGGTTGCTCTGGGATCGAACGATGGTCCGCCGTCACGCGGTGACTCGATAGGATCCGCGTCATGCCTTGGGTGGAGTGGCTGTTCGCCGAGCGCCACACCTTCGGCCGCTTGAGCATCGTGGGCCTGGCCGGCGTCGGGTACCTCGCGATCCGGCCGGACGGCGCGTCGATCAACACAGTGGACTGGATTCTGTCGATCGGGACGCTGATCTACGGATTCGCCGCGGTCTGGTCACCGTTCTGGTCGGTGACCGGGCTAGCTGCGGCGATCGGCGCCGGCTGGTTCTTCGGCGCGGACAACGACGTCGTACCGACCGTCGGCCTCGCCTGGGCCATGTTCGAGCTGGGCATGCGGCGGTCGGGGCGTCCGATGTGGATCGGACTGGCGATCGGGCTCGTGGGCAGCGTCGTCTCCGACCTCGACGACGCCTGGCGCGAACCGATCACCGTCGTCTTCGCGTCGGCGATCCTGATCGTGCCGCTGCTCATCGGCGTACAGCTGCGGATGGCAAGGGAACTCGCCCGGCAGGCGTCGGACCGGGCGGCTCAGGTGGTGTCCCGCGTCCGGGCCGAGGAACGCGCCACGATCGCCCGCGAACTGCACGACATCGTGGCACACCACGTCGCGTCGATCGTGCTGCGCGTCTCGGTCGCGGCCGACGTGCTGCCGATCGAGGACGCACGGGTCCGCAAGGTGCTCGACGATGTGCGTACAACGGGGTCGTCCGCGCTGACGGATCTGCGGCGGCTGGTCGCCGTGCTCCGGGACGTGCAACCGGCGGACTACCTCGTGGACCCGGCCGGGCTCGTCCTAGCGCTGGAGTCGGCGGTCGACCGCAGCCGGGGGCTCGGCCTGACCGTCGAGGCCGCGATCGACCCGACCGTGACCGAGCTGGACTCGCGTACCGCACTTGCGGTGCTGCGGCTGACCCAGGAGGGACTCGCCAACGTGGCCAAGCACGCGGGGACAGCGGCTCGCGCCGAACTGTCCATCGACGTCCGGGGCGAGCAGGTCGCCTTCGAGCTGCGTGACTTCGGCGGCAGCACCACGCCGGCCGGCGACGGCGGGCACGGGCTCGTGGGTCTGCGCGAGCGCGTGGAACTGCTGGGCGGCGGGTTGCTCGCCGCCCCGGCCGCCCCTGGTTGGCGCCTGTCCGCGCTGGTCCCGGCCATGCGGGCGGCGTCATGATCCGCGTGCTCCTGGTCGATGATCAACAACTTGTACGCGCGGGGCTGCGCATGCTGTGCGAGTCGGATCCCGAGATGGAGGTGGTGGGCGAAGCGGCCGACGGCGGCCCGGCGATCCGCATGGCCCAGCAACTCCGGCCGGACGTGATCGTGATGGATCTCCGGATGCCCGGCGTGGACGGCACCACCGCGACCGCGCGCATCCTCGCCGACCGCCCGAGTACGCGAATCCTCGTGCTGACGACGTTCGACGACGACGATCACCTGTACCCGGCGTTGGCGGCCGGCGCCTGCGGTTTCCTGGTGAAGGACGCGTCGCCGGGGGAACTGCTCGACGGCGTACGCCGAGCGGCGGCCGGGGAGAGCCCGTTCAGCCCGGACGTGCTACGGCGCCTGGTCGCCAAGGCGCTGCGACCGGCTGAGCCACCGCGACCCACGCTGACGAACCTCACCGACCGCGAACGGGAAGTGCTGGCCCTGGTGGGCACCGGCCTGTCGAACCCGGAGATCGCCGAGCGACTGCATCTCGGCGTCACGACCGTGAAGACGCATGTCGCCAATCTGATGACGAAGACACGCAGCGGGAACCGCGTACAACTGGCGGTGATGGCAGCTCAGTCGGGCCTCGTGGGCTGAGCGTCGTGCTCCGGACAGTGGCCCATACCTTCGGCCAGTGTGCGACCCATCCGGCCGGTTGTAGCCTGACGCCGATCAAGCCGGGGAGCCGCCGGGTAAGCCGTCGGAGCGCAGTCAGACAGGGGGCGGGCCGTGAGCATCGGCACGTGGCAGGAGACGTCCACTGCGGACGGTCGAAAGGTGGGCGCGCTCGCCCTGCCGCAGCAGGACCGGGAGCAGCTGACGCGGGTCGTCGCGACCGTCAACGCCGTACGCAAACTCGCTCTGCCCGGGGTAGTGCCGGTCGCCGACCTCGTGGGGCACGGCGGTCGGGCCTGGCTTATCGCGGGCGCGCCGGTCGGGCCGTCCGTGGCCGACCTGGCGACGCGGATGACCCCCGGGACCGCCGCGACCGTCCTGTCCGACACCGGCCAGACGCTGATGCGCCTGCACCAGGCCGGGTTGGCGCACGGCGCGGTCGATTCGAGCACCGTCGTGGTGAGCCCGGCCGGGGTCGCGCTGCTGAGCGAGGTCGGCGTCGCCGCCGCCACCGCGGGCCGGCAGCCCACCGCGGCCGAGGATGCCGCCGCGTGGGCGGAGTTGGCCCGCCGCATCAGTGGCGGCGACCAGACGCTGCAGATCGTGGCCGCCGCGGCCGCCGCTGGTTTGGAGACCGGGTTGCGCGTCCTCGCGGCGCACGCCTCCGCCCTGCCGGGCTTCGGTGATCGCCCCGCGCTCGCGGCGCTTCGGAAGCAGCCCCCGCCGATCGTCGTGCCCCTGGACATCCCCCCGGCGGAGTCGACGACGCTGCTCCCCGGCGCGGCCACCGAAGCCGCCGTTCAGACCGTCCCACAACAGGCGGTCCCCCAGCAGCCGATGCAGCAGGCCGTGCCTCATCAGGCGATGCCCCAGCGGGCGGTACCTCAGCAGGCGATGCCGCAGCAGCCGATGCCGCAGGGTGTGCCGCAGCAGCCGGTGGCGCAGGATCATCTGGCCACGCAGATGGCGCGGCGGACGACCGAACCGCAGCCGCAGCAGCCGGCCCCCGTCGAGCGGAACGCGGACGGCGTGCTGCGGTTCGGGCAGGGGCCGGTCGCCACTCCGGCGACGCCCAGTTGGACGCCGCCGCCGACGGCGTACGGGCCGCCGAAGAAGAGCCTGTTCAAGCGGGTCACCGGGGTGCTCGGCAGCCTGTTGTCGCTGCTGCTCGTCCTGGGCGTGG
The DNA here is from genome assembly GCF_040682475.1 of Hamadaea sp. NPDC051192. Taxonomy (NCBI): domain Bacteria; kingdom Bacillati; phylum Actinomycetota; class Actinomycetes; order Micromonosporales; family Micromonosporaceae; genus Hamadaea; species Hamadaea sp. NPDC051192. Next base: position 5,812 of record NZ_JBFBAZ010000171.1, on the reverse strand, counting down.
GCTACGTCCTCCTGCTCCGGTTCCTGCCGGAGGCCGGGATCCCCAACCCGTTGGGCCTGTTCAGCTCGACGCAGATCACCGGGGTCACCGTGCAGAAGGTGGCCGTCACGACGTGCAACACGCAGGCGGACGTCGTCGGGACCGTGGTGACCAACGGCGAGCCCGGCAGTTTCGCGTACGAGTGGGTGGACAGCGACGGCCATCGCAGCGGCCGCCTCGACCAGACCGTACGCAAGGGCGAAGGCTCGGTGCAGGTGCACTACTACTGGGGCTTCAGCGGCAAGGGCAGCCACAAGGGCACCGCGACGCTGAACATCCTGGCCCCGGTGCAGATGACCGCGAACGCCGAGGTGACCTACTCCTGCAAGTGATCCGCCGGCGCCAGATGCCGGAAGGCACGCAGGTTCTCCGTCGGTTCGCCGCGGCTGATCCGCCACGCCCATTCGCGGCGGATCGCCTCGGCGAACCCGAGTTCCAGCAGCGCGTCGAAGGACTCGTCGGCGTACGAGAGCACCGCTCCGAGCAGCCGGTCGAGTTCCTCGGCGGTCACCGCGTGGTTCGGCAGGCGGCCGGTCAGGTAGATGTCGTCGTTGCCGTCGATGGAGAACGACACCCCGTACATCCGGGCGTTCTTGCGGAGCAGCCAAGCCCAGACGGCTTCGTGGTTCTCGTCGGGGTGGCGGACGACGAAGGCCTCGATCCGCAGGGAGTGCTCGCCCGGGATGAGGTTGACCGTCGTCTTCAACTTGTGCGTACCGGGCAGCACGACGACCAGGCTGCCCTGCGGCGACACCTCGTACGCGACGCCCAGCTCGTCGAGCAGGGCGCCCAGCCCTACCACGTCGCGGCGCCGGCGAGGTCCGCGTGGTCGCGAAGCAGCAGGCGTGCCCGGTTCTCCTCCATGGCTTCACGGTAGACGTCCAGCAGCCCGGACGCCGTGCGAGCCCAGGAGAACGCGCGGGCGTGCTCGACCGCGCCGTGGGCCAGCTCGGTCAGCCGATGCGGCGCCCGGAGCAGCCGGTCGAACACCCGGGCCCAGTCGCCTGGGACGTGGCCGTCGACGAGAACACCGCTCACCTCGTCGCGTACCGCCGTGACGAGCCCGCCGACGGCGGCCGCCACTACCGGCGTACCAGTCGCTTGTGCTTCGAGGGCGACCAGGCCGAACGACTCGTTGTGCGACGGGACCGCGACCACGTCGGCGGCGCGGTAGACCGCGACCAGGTCGTCGCCGGATTGCGGAGGCAGGAAGCGCACGCGGTCGCGGAGCCCGAGCGACGCGGCGAGTTCGATGAGCGCGGTAGGCCGGTCGAGGCCGCTGCCGCTGGGGCCGCCGACGATGACCAGCGTGGTGTCCGCGGCCAGATCGCGATCGCGCGCGCAGAGTTCGGCCAGGGCCTGGATGAGCACGTCGGGCGCCTTGAGTGGCTGGATGCGGCCGACGAAGGTGACGATCCGGCCGCGCTCGGGCAGGCCGAGCCGCTTCCGGGCGGCGAGCTTGCCGGCCGACGCGGCGACCCGAGGCAGCGGCTGGAAGCGATCGAGGTCCACGCCGGGTTCGACGACGCTGACCCGGTCGAGCGAGGCCTGGTAGAGGTCGATGAGCTCGCGCGCCTCGGTCGGGGTGTTCGCGACGAGCCGATCGCTCTCGGCGACGACCTGCTCCTCACCGATGACCCGGGACCGGGGCTCGGCGCGGTCACCCGCCGCCAGCTGCAGATTCTTCACCTTGGCCAGGGTGTGCGCGGTATGCACCAGCGGCACGCCCCAGCGCTGTTTGGCGAGCCAGCCGACCTGGCCGGACAGCCAGTAGTGCGAGTGGAGCAGGTCGTAGTGACCCGGGGGCCGGGACGCCTCGGCCCGCAGCACCCCGTGCGTGAAGGCGCAGAGCTGAGCGGGCAGGTCTTCCTTGGCGAGCCCCTCGAACGGACCGGCGTTCACATGCCGCACCAGTACGCCCGGAGCCAGCTCGACGCTGCGCGGCAGATCGCTGGAGGTGGTCCGGGTGAAGATCTCGACCTCGACCCCCGCCTCGGCGAGGCGTTTGGAGACCTCGACGATATAGACGTTCATGCCGCCCGCATCGCCGGTACCGGGTTGGTGCAGGGGAGACGTGTGCACCGACAGCGTTGCGATGCGGCGTGGGGTCCGAGGGCTCACGGTGCCTCCAACAGCGCAGCGGTTGTTCATAATCCCGACACATCAGCCAGACGTGATCCACATCACGCCCGGTTGTCGTCCCGGCGGACGGACCGGCCCAACCCGGCGGTCGAGTGCCGAGGTGAACCGGGCATGATCGTGCCATGCAGTCCAGAGGCATCGCGGTGGTCACCGGCGCGTCCAGCGGCATCGGCGCCGCGACGGCGAGGCGGCTGGCCGAAGAGGGTTTCCACGTCGTCGCCGCAGCTCGTCGCAGTGAACGGCTCGCTGCGCTCGCCGCTGTCGCCCAGGGCCGGATCACTCCCGTGGCCTGCGATGTGACCGATGACACCTCGGTCGCCGCCCTGGCCGCTCAGGTCGCCTCGCTCGACGAGCCGTTGGCTCTGGTCGTGAACAACGCCGGCGGCGCGCACGGCGCCGACCCGGTCGCGTCCGGCTCGGTCGAGGACTGGCAGTGGATGTTCGACGTCAACGTCCTCGGCACCCTCCGGGTCACGCGAGCGCTGCTCCCGGCGCTGATCGAGTCCGGCGCGGGCACGATCGTGAACGTCGTGTCGACCGCCGGGCACATCGTCTACGAGGGCGGCGGCGGATACACCGCGGCCAAGCACGCACAGCACGCGCTCACCGGCACGCTGCGCCTCGAACTCAACGGCGAACCCGTCCGGGTGATCGAGATCGAGCCGGGCATGGTGAAGACCGACGAGTTCGCGGTCAACCGATTCGGCGGCGACTCCGGCAAGGCCGCGGCCGTCTACTCGGGGGTCGCCGAACCGCTGGTCGCCGACGACATCGCCGACTGCATCGCGTGGTGCGCCACCCGGCCGCATCACGTCAACGTCGACCGGCTCGTGGTCCGCCCGATTGCTCAGGCCGCCCAGCACAAGGTGGCCCGCAAGCTTTGAGGCGGCCGCTCGGCGAGATCACGCGCGGCACGACCAACCCCAACCGGTTGCGCCGCGTCGACCGCTGGATCGCGTGGCGGCTGGCCGCCACGCTCGCCTCGGTGGACTCGCCGCTCGTCGTCGACCTCGGCTACGGGGCCACGCCCATCACCGCCGTGGAACTGGCCGACCGGCTGGCCCGGTTCCGGCCCCACGTCATCGGTCTGGAGATCGATCCGGTACGCGTAGCGGCGGCGCAGCCGGCGGCGGACCCGCCCCGCCTGGAGTTCCGCCGCGGCGGATTCGAGCTGGCCGGGCTGCGTCCCCAAGTGGTACGCGCGTTCAACGTCCTGCGGCAGTACGACGAATCGGCCGTGGCAGACGCGTGGCGTACGGTTTCCGAACGGCTGGCCCCGGACGGCTGGCTGGTCGAAGGGACCTGCGACGAACTGGGCCGGATCGCGACCTGGGCGCTGCTGGCCGCCGGTTCCACCACCCCGGACAGCCTCACGCTCGCGGCCAAACTGTCCACCTTGGAGAGCCCGGCGGTGTTCGCCGAGCGACTGCCCAAGGCGTTGATCCACCACAACGTGCCGGGATCGCCGATCCACACCGTCCTCGCGACGCTCACCGAGTCCTGGGAACGGGCCGCCCCGATGGGTGTCTTCGGGCCACGTCAACGCTGGCTGGCGACCGTCCGGGCGTACGCCGACAGCGGGCAGGCCGTGCTGGACGGGCCGTCACGGTGGCGGCTCGGCGAACTCACCCTCCCCTGGCCCTCCCCCTAGTACGCGCCCCCGCTCTCGCGCGCCCCCCGCTCTGGCGCGCCCCGCTTTGGCACTGGATCAGGGATATGCCTGCGATCTTGGGCCAAGATCGCAGGCATATCCCTGATCTGGTCGTTATCCGCGTCGGGCGTGAGCGGGCGCGTTATCCGCGTCGGGCGTGAGCGGACGCGTCGGCGCGAGCGGACGCGTCGGCGCGAGCGGACGCGTCGGCGTGAACGGACGCGTCGGCGCGAGCGGACGGGCGGGTCAGGTGCGGGCGGGGCGAGGACTGGGCCGCCGGTTCGTCGGCCCCGCTGGGGTCGGCCGTCGCCGTCCGGTCCCGGTGACCCCGGTGATGACCAGGCCCGCCGCGAGCAGTCCGAGTCCCAGGCCGAGGATCGGCATCAGCTTGTCGCCGGTGGCGGGGAGTCCGAACACGACCTTGTGGTCCTCGATCTCGCCGCCGTCGATGAACCGCGCTCCGGTCGGCTTCGGGTCGGCGACTTCGCCCGGGTAGAGCCGCAGCCGCAGGAAGGTCTGCGTCAAGCTCTCGGTCCGGCCGTTCTCCAGCGCGGGCCAGGTCAGCTCGCCGCTGGTCTGCCCGGGTTCGAGGGTGACCATGGCCCGCTCGGAGTCTTCGAAGGTGCCCGAGCCGTCCAGGTCCAGCCATCCGGCCAGGGTCGCCTTCGCCCCGGTCGTGTTCGTGATCGGTACGCTCAGCGCCGGCGCGTTGGCGAAGATCGTCGTACCGGGCTTGACGCCGTCCTCGTCGTTGACGGGGAGGTTCTTGTCGTCGCCGTCCGCGTTCGGGGTCGGGATGCCGTCGAGGTCGGGGTCGATCAGCTTGCCGATGCGCAGCTGCTGACCGGGGTGCTCGACCTCGGTGAAGATGTGCCCGGGTCCGCCGTGCGGGTTCAGCGTCTTGTAGCTGTCCGGCGCGTCCCCGAAGTCGGTGGCCACGAGGCAGTCCGCGCCGTCGTTGATGAGCAGCGGCGCACCCGGCGTGTACGCGATGATGTGCGGATTCGAGTACGGCGCGTAGATCGCGTAGGTCCGGCTGGACGCACCGGGCTGCTTGTGCGCCAGCTTGTCGTCGACGTCGTTCGCCGAGACGTAGACCGTGCCGCTGACCTCCTCGACGTAGACCGCGCCGTAGTTCTGCGAGTCAGGCAGCTGCGCCGTGAGGTCCTTGACATCGGTGACCTGCCCGGTCGACGGGTCGATCTTGACCAGTTCCCGCTTGGTGTCGCCCACCATCTCCAGCGAGTAGAGCATCCCGTCGGTCGGGTTGTAGTCCCAGTCGCCGATCCGCAGGAAGTCCATGCCAGGCGTGGCCCGGCTCAACGGCACGTTGTCCAGGATCTCGCCGAACGTCGCGCTGTCCGGGTCGACGTCGACGGTGATCAGCGCGTTGGTCGGCCCGACGAGGCCGGGCTTGTCGGCGGCCGGGTCCCGGGTCTGGATCAGCAGGTGATCCTGGTCGTCGATGGTGCCCACATTGGTCCGGATCACCTGACCCGCCGGTACGCCGTCCAGCGGCCCGACGTCCACGAGGTTCCCGAGCCGGTCCCAGCGGGCCAGGTGGTTGTTGTCGTAGTTCGTGAGCATTCCCCAGAAGACGCCCTGCGCGCGGGAGTACCCCGTCGCGTTGACGGCCGTCGCGAACTTCTTGATCGGCACGAACGTCGAGGTGTTCAGGTCGAAGTAGCCGTAGGTGGAGGTCTTCCCGTCCTGCGACTGGACCTGGTATCCGAGGTTGGGGCACTCGGTGAAGGGCACGGTCGGCGGCGCGGGCGGCGTCAGCGCGGCGAAGGCGGCGGTGGGCGCGAGTCCCACCGCCGCTGAGCCGATCGCCGCTATTCCGACAAGCTTCCCGATTCGGATAAACAGCACGAAATACCCAACGAGTCGATCATGCCCGAGATGCTGCCAGACGCGGATTCGCGCTGGATCAGGGTTCGCGGTCGAATCTTGGCCCAAGATCCGACCTAGAACCCTGAT
>NZ_JBFBAZ010000170.1:0-14986 GCF_040682475.1 Hamadaea sp. NPDC051192 | reverse complement strand
GAATCATGCCCCAAGATTCGACCCGGATCCCTGATCCAGCCCCCAAAGCAGGAGCGATCCGCCGCCCAAGGAAGGGGGAGGGGGTTGACGGATGTGGATGTGAGCGTTAACACTCCCGTATGCCCTCGTTCCCGCTCAGTCGCCGGGGTCTGTTCCAGGCCGCCGGGGTGACCGCCGTCGCCGCCGTGCCCGCCCTGGCCGCGACCGCAGCCCACGCCGCGACAGTGCCGCCCGCGCGTTCCGACATCGGTGTCGGCGCGTACGCCTTCGACCTCGGCCAGGTGCAGCTGACCTCCGGCCGCCTGCTCGACAACCAGAATCGGACGCTGGCCTATCTGCGGTTCGTCGACGTCGACCGGCTGCTGTACAACTTCCGGGCCAACCACAAGCTCTCGACGAACGGCGCCGCCGCCACCGGGGGCTGGGACGCGCCGACGTTTCCGTTCCGCACCCACGTCCAGGGCCATTTCCTGACCGCCTGGGCGCAGGCGTACGCCGTCCTCGGCGACACGACCTGCCGGGACAAGGCCGCGTACCTGGTGGCCGAGCTGGCCAAGTGCCAGGCGAACAACGGCACGGCCGGATTCGCCGCCGGCTACCTGTCCGGCTTCCCGGAGTCGGATTTCACCGCGCTGGAGGCGGGCACGCTGTCCAACGGCAACGTGCCGTACTACGTCATCCACAAGACCCTCGCCGGGCTGCTCGACGTGTGGCGCTGCCTCGGCAGCACGCAGGCCCGTGCCGTCCTGCTCGCGCTCGCCGGCTGGGTCGACACGCGTACCGCGCGGCTCAGCTCGGCGCAGATGCAGTCGGTGCTCAACACCGAGTTCGGCGGGATGAACGAGGTCCTGACCGATCTGTATCAGCAGACCGGCGACGGCCGCTGGCTCACCGCCGCCCAGCGGTTCGACCACGCCGCCGTGTTCACCCCGCTGGCCGCCAACACCGATCAGCTCAACGGCCTGCACGCCAACACCCAGGTGCCCAAGTGGATCGGGGCCGCCCGGGAGTACAAGGCCACCGGCACGACCCGGTATCGCGACATCGCCGTCAACGCGTGGGCGATGACCGTCACCGCGCACAGCTACGTCATCGGCGGCAACAGCCAGGCCGAGCACTTCCGGCCCGCGAACGCCATCGCGGCGTACCTGAACCAGGACACCTGCGAACACTGCAACAGCTACAACATGCTCAAGCTGACCCGGGAGCTGTGGCAGCTGTACCCGGATCAGGCGGCGTACTTCGACTTCTTCGAACGGGTCCTGCTCAACCACGTCGTCGGCGCGCAGAACCCGGCCGACAGCCACGGCCACGTCACCTACTTCACCCCGCTCAACCCGGGTGGCCGGCGTGGGGTCGGCCCGGCCTGGGGCGGCGGCACGTGGAGCACCGACTACACGACGTTCTGGTGCTGCCAGGGCACCGGCGTCGAGGTCAACACCAAGCTGATGGACTCGATCTACTTCTACAACGGCACGACGCTCACGGTGAACCTGTTCGTCCCGTCCGTGCTGACCTGGTCGCAGCGCGGCATCACGGTCACCCAGACCACGACCTACCCGGTGGGCGACACCACGACGCTCACCGTCTCCGGCAGCGTCAGCGGCTCCTGGTCGTTGCGCGTACGCATTCCGGCGTGGGCGTCGGGCGCGACGGTCAGCGTCAACGGCACCGTCCAGAACATCGCCGTCACCCCTGGCGCGTACGCGACGATCACCCGATCCTGGACGTCCGGCGACACGGTGTCGGTACGCCTGCCGATGCAGCTCGCCGTACGCCCGGCGAACGACAACGCAGGTGTCGTCGCCCTGACCTACGGCCCGTCGGTGCTGGCCGGGAACTACGGCAGCACGACGCTGTCGGCCCTCCCGGCGCTGACCACCGCGTCGGTCACGCGTACCAGTACCAGTTCGCTGGCGTTCACCGCGACGGCCAACGGCGCCACGGTCAACCTCGGCCCGTTCTCCGACGCCCAGGGCTTCAACTACACCGTCTACTGGAGTACGGACCCGGCGAGCTATCGCCTCGTCAACGCGGCCAGCGGGCTCGTGCTCGGTGTGCAGGACATGTCGACCGCCGATGGTGGACGCGCCTTGCAGTGGACCGACAGCGGCACCGCCGACCACAACTGGGAGCTGATCGTCGACGGTTCGGCCGTACGCCTGCGCAACATCAACAGCGGCAAGGTGCTCGGCGTACAGAACATGTCCACAGCCGACGGCGCGATCGTGTTGCAGTGGACCGACAACGGTACCGCCGACCACCGGTGGACGATCGTCGACAACGGCGACGGTACGCACAAGCTCCGCAACGCCAACAGCGCCAAGCTGCTGGGCATTCTGAACGGCTCCACCGGCAACGGCGCGCAGGCCGTCCAGGATCCGGACAACGGCACGGCGGACAACCTGTGGCGGTTCGTCCCCAACGGCGCTCGGCGCATCCAGAATCTCGGCAGCGGGCTCGTCCTCGGCGTACAAAACATGTCCACTGCGGACGGTGGGTTGGTCGTGCAGTGGGGCGACAACGGCACGGCCGACCACCTGTGGACCGCGGTCGTCGACACCGGGGGCTATCTGCGGCTGCGCAACGCCAACAGCGGCAAGGTCCTGGGTGTGGAGGGCGCGAGCACCGCGAACGGCGCGCGAGTGATGCAGTGGGCGGACAACGGCACCGCGGACCATCGCTGGCGGCTGCGGTACGGCGCGAACGGCTACTTCCGCATCCAGTGCGCCAACGGCGGCCGGGTACTGGGCGTCTCCGGCGCCTCGACCACCGCGGGCGCGCAGGTCGTGATCTGGGACGACAACGGCACCAACGACCACCTGTGGCGGTTCGTCTGACGAAGGAGCTGGCGAACGCTGCCGAGCAGGATCAGCGCCAGATCACGTAGGATATCGTCAGTCGACGATCGACCAGATCCACCTTGTCGAAGTGGATCGCGCCGTAGGTGCCGTCGTAGGCATCCGGCCGGACGACGCACACCCAAGCACCTTCGTCGACCGGCTTGGCCCGGAACTCTCCGGCCGGATGCTTCACGGCGGCCGCGCACGCCGCTTTGCTCACCTTGCCCTCGGTGATACGGGCGAACTCGTCCAGGATCGGCCGGCCACCATACAGCCGCAGGTATTCGAGGGGGTCGGCGCTGTCCAGCTTGAAGTCGCCCTTCGCCCAGGCCGAGCCGGTGCTTCCGTCGGACAGGTAGGCGATGTCGCCGAAGGCGATCGTCATCGTCTTGCGGACGAGCGCGCCGTCGTAGTCCACCTCGAGTTCGACCGGCAGTGCCGTCGAAGCCTCCGGCGACGACTTCGGAGACGAAGACAAGGGCGAAGGCGCGGACGACGTCGCGGGCGCGGAAGCGGATGGGCGTGGCTCCGGAGATCCGGCGGCGGCCGGCTGGTCGTCGCCGAACTCGTTGATCGCGACGAGCAGCCCACCAACGGCCGTGATGAGTGTCGCCACAGCGGTGATGACACCCGGCAGCGTCGTGAAAAAGGTCAGGAACCGGGACGGCTTCTCAGGCACCGAGTGATCAAACGCCATCCGCCGATCCGTGCGCAATACCGACCGGCCTGTTCGGTGCACCGAGGACAGTCGGCTTTCCGACGGGCCACCACGGGTGACTCCGGCACGAGACTGGTGATTTCGCCGATGCGCGGCGCGCGGCGTTCATCAACATTCACTCCCTAGACCTCCGTCGGAAGGGAACAGTTGGTGACGCCGCCCCGCCTCCGTCCCCGCAACCGTGCCGAATGGCTGCTCACGATCCCCATCGTCGTTCCGCTGCTGATTCCGCTCTACAACCGGGTCGACCCCACGCTCTGGGGAGTCCCGTTCTTCTACTGGTTCCAGATCGCCTGTGCCGCGCTCGCCATCGGCGTGATCAGCCTCGTGCACCGGCTCGGCAAGGAGCGGCGCTGACATGACCGCCGACCGGATCACCGAGATCACGCTGTTCGCCCTCCTGCTCGGCGGCATGCTGGCCCTCGGCTACAACGCCGCGCGCTGGCGACGCCCCAAGACCGTCGACGCGCTGGAGGAGTGGGGTGTCGGCGGGCGCGCCTTCGGCAACTGGGTCACCTGGTTCCTCCTCGGCGGCAGCATGTACACCGCGTACACCTATATCGCCGTGCCGGCCGTGGTCTACGGCACCGGCGCGATCGGCTTCTTCGCCGTGCCGTTCGCCGTCGTCTGCGGCCCGCTGATGTACTTCCTCAGCACGCGTACCTGGTCGGTGTCGCACGCCCACGGGTTCGTCACCTCGGCCGAGTTCGTCCGCGCGCGGTTCGGCTCGCGTACCCTCGGCGCGCTGGTCGCCCTCACCGGCATCGCCGCGACCATGCCGTACATCGCGGTCCAGCTGGTCGCCCTCAAGGCGACCTTCGCCACCATCGGCTTCTCCGGTGAGTGGCCGCTCCTGGTCGCGGTCACCGTCGCCTCGGTCACCACGTTCAAGTCCGGACTGCGGGCGCCCACCCTGTTGTCCATCCTCAAGGACCTGCTGCTCGTCTGGCTGGTCCTCATGATGCTCGCGATGATCGCGCTCACGGGCGGGTTCCAGTCCGCGTTCACCACGGCGAATCAGCGGTACGCCACGGACGCGTCCGCCGTCAGCAACCTGCTGCTGCCGGAGAACGCGTACCTCGGGTACCTGAGCTTGGCCGTGGGGTCGGCGCTGGCCGTCTTCGTCTACCCGCACGCCGTCACGGTGATCCTCGCCGCCAAGGACCGCACCGCGATCAAGCACAACGCGGCGGCGTCCCCGGTCTACTGCCTCGCCCTCGGCCTGTTCGCCCTCCTCGGGGTGTACGCCATCGGCCAGGGCGTCGTCCCGCACGACGGCGACGTCAACACGATCACCCCGCAGGTCTTCCACGACGTGTTCCCGAAGTGGATCGCCGGCATCGCGTACGCCACCATCGCCGTCGCCGCCCTCATCCCGGCCGCGGTCATGTCGATCGCGGCGGCCAACCTGTTCACCCGCTGCGTCTATCGCGAGTACCTGCGACCGGACGCGACACCGGCCGAGGAGACGCGGGTGAGCCGCTACCTGTCGCTGCTGGCCAAGGTCGGCGCGGCGCTGTTCATCGTGCTGCTCGACCCGGCGTTCTCGATCGACCTCCAGCTGATCGGCGGCGTCCTGATCCTGCAGACCGTCCCGGCAGCCCTCCTGGGGCTGTACACCGCCTGGCCGCATCGCGCCGCCCTCATCGCCGGCCTGCTGACCGGACTCGGCTCCGGCCTGCTGATGCTCTACCTGATTCCACAACGCGCCGCCGACGGTCACGTGCTCAAGGCCCACTTCGGCGGGTCGAGCTGGCCGCTGCGGTGGCTCGGCCTCGACTCGGCCGCCAGTGTCTACGTAGGACTTCTGGCGCTCGCCGTGAACCTCGGCGTCGCCGTCGGCCTGACCGTCGTGCTGCGGGCGATCGGCGTACCGGGCGGGCGGGACGCCACCCGGCCCGACGACTACTTCGCGGACGCCGGGGACGAGGACTTCCAGCGCCTGGGCGACCTCGTGGACGGCCGGCACCCCGCACCCGTCGGCGCGCACTTCCGAATTAAGGAACGGTCGTTCTTGACTGATCGTTCCTAATCTTGCTACCGTCGTGGCATGGGACGGCCACGAGCGTTCGACGAGACCGAGGTCATCAAGGCGGCGGCCGAGCTGTTCGCCGGCCGGGCCTACGACGGCGTCTCCGTCGACGACCTGGTGACCAGCCTGGGCGTGCACCGCAACAGCCTCTACAAGGTGTTCGGCAGCAAACGGGGCCTGTATCTGGCGGCGTTGCGCTGGTACCTGGCCGAGCGGGTCCAGCCGATGCTGGCCGGCCTGCGGAGCGGGCCGGACCCGGCCGCCGAGCTGCGGGACCTGCTCGGCGGCGGTGACCGGCACGACCTCGACCTGCTGCTCCTGGCGGTGGTCGAACGGGCACCGGTCGATGAGGAGGTCGCCGACCTCGTCGGGGGAGTGCTCCGGGACCTGGACGCCACCGTGGCGAAGGCGCTGCCGGGGCAGCCGTCCGACGACGCGATCGCGGTGGCGCTGACCGCCACGATCCTGGGCCTGCGCCTGCGGGCCCGGGCCGGTGGCGTCCCGCCGGAGGCCGGAGCCGTCCTCCTGCACCAGATTCAGGCACAACCGTGAGGGGACCCATGGCACAGGTAAGCGTCGACGCCGGCAACCTGGTCGTCGAGATCGAGGGCATGGACAAGTTGTGGGCGCTCAAGAGCCGCTTGGAGATTCCGCTGGCCAACGTCCGGGGCGCGACCGCCGATCCCGGCGTCGTCCGCGAGTCCAGGGGCATCCGCACCGCCGGCACCTACATGCCGGGCGTCATCACCGCCGGCACGTTCCGGGTGGACGGTGAACGGATCTTCTGGGATGTCCGCGACCCGGCGAAGGCGGTCGTCATCGAGCTGCGCGACGAGCGATACGCCCGCCTCATCGTGCAGGTGGACGATCCCCGGGCGACGGTGGAGCTGATCGAGCGCACCGTCCCGGCACCGCGACCGTGAGAATCGCGGCCGGTCGGCTCAGGCGGCGGTCCGGGGATGGATGTCGTCGCCCGGGTCGGGGTCGATGAGCAGCCCGCCCTGATACCCGATGAACCGGTACGCCACCTGACGCAGGGGCCACATCACCCACGGCCGGTCCGTGGTGGTGATGGTTGCCCCGTCGGCGTGTTCGCTGATCCCGACGAGCACCCAGGAGCGGGAGGTCGAGAAGACGGTGAGCGCCGTGTCGGACGTGACCTTCGGCAGGGCGTCGCGTACGGAGTCGGCGGTGTCGTCGTCGAGGTAGAGCACCGCCCACAGGCTGGCGACGGCGTCGCTGTCGTCCGTCCGGTACGCCGCGTGCAGCGTGAGGACGCAGTTCTCCCGGTTGAGCAGTGATTCGTCGGCCAGCACCCCGGTGCAGCCCCGCTGATCCCCGACCGCCGTACGCGTCAAGACGTCGTCGTTCATCTCCAGGACGGCGGGGAAGACGTCATCCGCGCTCATGCTGCTGGGACCCGTCCTCGTGATCGCCACCGGCGCGGCGGCCAGCAGCAGCACGGCTGCCGCGACCCCGAAGACGACCGAGAAGTGACGTTCTACGGCGGGCACCTTCCGGCCGATCAGCGCCAGTAGCAACGCCACCGCGACGGAAGTGCCCAGCGCGCCGAGCGCCCACCCCATCCCGTCGATGAACTGATCCGCTCCCGGCCCCGTGACGACGTCGGACATGTCCCGGCCGCGACCCGGGATGAACATCAGCGCGACCAGCCCGGCGAGGGCGGACAGCATGATGAGGATCCGCCGGGTCGTCCGGTCGGCCAGCTTGCTCACGGCGGCCGTGGTTCCGATGAGGGTGGCGGGGAGTGCGATGACGAGCCACCCGGCGACCACCATGCCCTCGGTCGAGCAGGCCGTCGCGTCGCAGGCGTACGCCGCGATCCTCGACGGGACGACCCGGCCGAGGAAGCCGTACGCGGCCAGTGCCGCCACGATGCCGAGGATGACCCCGATCCCGCCCAGCACCGCGAACCGCGACGGCTTCTTCGGCGACCGCGGGGTGTGCGGAGTCTTCGGGTTCTTCGGAGTCTTCGGGTTCTTCGGGGGCTGCTGGCCGACGTATTCGATGGGGCCCGGGTTCGTCACGGCGACGATCTTACGAGGTCGACGCCAGCAAGCCATCCGAAGGTATGAATGCATTGACATGGCTCGAAGCTAGGTCCACCTTGCCGGTAAGCGCTTTCCAAGCGCACGCCGAGGCGGCCCGCCCAGTGGTCTCCTGCCAGACCTCAGCCGCGCGGCGAACTCCCATCGAGAGGAAGCCCGATGTCCCACCTCCACGAGAGCCGTCACCTCAGGCGCCGCTGGCGCCTGGCGCTGACCGCAGGCCTGGCCCTGGTCACGGCCGGCGCGACCACCGCCGTGACGGCCCGGTCCGCCGACGCCGCGACGGTGAGCACCAGCGCCGTCTACGTCTTCGTCAACCGCAACAGCGGCAAGGCGATGGACGTGTACAACTGGGCGACGGCCGACAACGCCCCGATCAATCAGTTCACCCGCAACGACCTGGCCGTGCAGCAGTGGCAGTTCGTCGACGTGGGCAGCGGCTACTACCAGATCCGGTCCGTGTTCAGCGGCAAGGTCCTGGAGCTGCCCAACGCCAACGACGGGGTGCAACTGGTGCAGAACACGGCAGCCAGTGGCAACACCCGGCAGCACTTCCGGCTGGCCGACTCCGACAGCGGCTACGTCAGGTTCATCAGCCGGCACAGCAACAAGGCGCTCGACGTGTGGGAGTGGTCCACCGCGGACGGCGCCATGATCTCGCAGTACGCCGACCTCGACGGCTGGAACCAGCAGTGGCAGCTGGCGACCGTCGGCGGTGGCGGTGGCGGCGGTGGCAGCACCACCGGGCTGGCCGGCTGGGCGACCCAGGGCGGCGGCACGACCGGCGGCGGAAGCGCGTCGGCGACGACCGTGACGAGCTCCTCGGCGCTGTCCAGTGCCGTGTCCGGCACGACCGCGCGGGTGGTCCGCGTCTCGGGCACCATCTCGTGCTCGGGAATGATCACCGTCGGCTCCAACAAGACGATCCTCGGCAACTCCGGGGCGGTCATCGCCGGCTGCGGCCTGAACGTGTCCAACGCCAGTAACGTGATCATCCGCAACCTCACGTTCCGGGACTGGAACGACGACGCGATCAACGTGCAGTACTCGACTCGCGTGTGGATCGATCACAACAGCCTGTCGAACGGGTACGACGGCGCCATCGACATCAAGCGCGCCTCGGACTACGTGACCGTCTCCTGGAATCGCATCTCCAGCCACGACAAGGCGATGCTCCTCGGCCACGACGACGGCAACGGCGCGGAGGACCGGGGCCACCTGCGCGTCACGTACCACCACAACTGGTTCGACGGCTCGAACCAGCGGCACCCCCGCGTGCGGTTCGGCAACCCGGTGCACGTGGTGAACAACTACTACAACAACATCGGCTCCTACGGCGTGGCGTCCACCATGGAGGCCTGTGTCATCGTCGAGGGCAACTACTTCGAGAACACCGACGACCCCTACCACCGCGGTGAGGGCGACTCGCCCGCCGGCAGCCTGACGGCGCGGAACAACACGCTGGTCGGCTCCGGGAGCGGGCAGGCCGGTGGCAGCGCGTGCGGCAGCCTGCCGTACTCCTACACGGTCGAGTCCTCCGGCAACGTCAAGGCCAGCGTCACCGGTGGCGCCGGCGCGGGGCGTATCACGGTGTGACCCCACCGCCGTCCGGCGTTCCAGCGCTGCTGGGGCGCCGGGCGGCTGCGCGTACGCCCTGCTCCTCAGCGGACCCGGGGATACCGGATCAGGAGGGCGGCCAGCACGATCTCGCCGCCGATCGCGGCGTACACGTGGGGCACGTCGGAGACCCAGGAGAAGTGCTCCCCGGCGTGGACCTCCCGGGGATCGTCCGCCGGCCCGGTACGCAGCGTTCCCGCGTACACGGTGATGTGTTCGGTGACTCCCCGAGGGTGGGCGGGAGAGGTCTGAGTCCGGCCCGGGTGCACTTCGAGGCGGTACAGCTCGGAGGTGACCCCGGGATCGGTGAACACCTCCAGCAAGGTCCCCCGGACGGCCGCCCCGGGGATGAACGCCGGCGCCTGTCGCCCGGCCGGATCGGTGAGCAGCGCCGCCAGCGGCACGTCGAGCTGCGCCGTGATCGCGTACAGCGTCTCCAGGGTGGGGTTGCGCGTGCCGTTCTCCAGCCCGGAAAGCGTCGCCTTGCCGATCCCGGCCGCCCGCGCGAGGGCCGACAGCGACAGCCCCTGCTGTTCGCGTAGCCGCCGCAGCCGTTGCCCGACGGCGACGTTCGTCGGGTCCGGGCTGGCGGACGGCGGGGTCATGCCGCTATCGTGCCAGAGTCGTCCGTTCCGTATACGGAACAACGCAGGTGATGGACACAAGGTGAGGGGTGGAGTCTTGGCGAAGTCTGTGCAGCCGTTGCTGGCCGGAGTCGTCACCGCGCTGGTCGGCTTCGCGAGCTCCTTCGCGGTCGTGCTCGCCGGGCTGCGCGCGGTCGGCGCCGACGATCGGCAGGCGGCCTCCGGCCTGTTCGCGTTGTGCGTCGGCATCGGGGTGACCGCGATCCTGCTCTCCCTACGCCGCCGGATGCCGATCACCATCGCCTGGTCGACACCGGGCGCCGCGCTGCTCGTCTCGACCGGGCCGGTCGCGGGCGGATTCGCCGCCGCCGAGGGTGCGTTCCTCGTCGCGGGGGCGCTGATCGTGGTGGCGGCGTTGTTCCCGGTGCTCAGCCGCTGGGTCACGGCGATTCCCGGGCCGATCGCGTCGGCCATGCTGGCCGGCGTACTGCTGGATCTGTGCCTGGCCCCGGCCCACGCGATCGTGCAGGTCCCCCGGCTGGCCCTGCCCGTCGTGCTGGTCTGGGCCTTGCTCTACCGGCTGGCGCGGCCGTGGGCGGTTCCCGGAGCGCTCGTCGCGGCCATCATCGCGATCGCGGTGACCGGGACCGACCGGCCGCTCTCGGGCGGACTCTGGCCGGAGCCGGTGTTCACCGCGCCCACCTTCACGGTGGCGGCGCTGGTCAGCATCGCCTTGCCGCTGTTCCTGGTGACGATGGCCGCGCAGAACATCCCCGGCATCGCGGTGCTCGCCGGATTCGGCTACCACCCGCCGGTCCGCCCGCTGCTGGCCGCGACCGGTGCGGCGAGCATGGGCGCGGCCCTGTTCGGCGGGCACGCGCTCAACCTGGCGGCGATCAGCGCCGCGCTGGCGGCCGGTCCTGAAGCCGGTCCCGATCCGAAGCGCCGCTGGATCGCCTCGGCCACCGCCGGAGCGGGCATGATCGGCCTGGGCCTGGCCGGGGGACTCGCGATGGCGCTGGTCAGCGTGTCGCCTGCGGTCCTCATCGAGGCGGTCGCCGGGCTGGCCCTGCTCGGCGCGTTCGCGAGCGCGCTCGTCGCCGCGGTGACTCCGGCCGACGGCCGCGACGCCGCGATCGTGACGCTCGTCGTGACGGCCTCCGGGATGAACCTGTTCGGCATCGGCGCGGCGTTCTGGGGACTGGTCGCGGGCGGCCTCATGTATCTGTTGCAGCGCAGCCGATCCGGCCCTCGCGATGGGCGCCCGGTCGTCGTCGAGGCCGAGCCGAAAGCTCCAGCCGATACCGTCACGGTCTAGCTTCTTCCGGTAGATTGCCGGGCGATGATCTCCGACTTCCATCCGGCGTGGCTGCCCGTCGAGGCCTTCCGCGCGCTCGGCTCCCGGCGGGTCCAGGTCCGCGGCGAGGGTCTCCTGCTCGACACGGTACGCACCGAGGTGGCGGCCGCGTGCCGCCGGTTCGGCGGGGCCCCGGCCGACACGGGCCTGTGTGACGTGTCGTTCGCCGTCTCGTCGCAGGCCGACCTGGCGCCCGAGGAGTTCACCTACGCCCGGGGCGAGGGGGTGACCGTGGTACGCGCGGCCGATCCGGCCGGGCTGCTGCACGGGTTCTTCCACGTCGTCCGCCAGGGGGAGCGCGCGTTCGCCGGGGACTTCGACGAGCGGCACGCTCCGGCGTTGCCGATCCGGCTGGTGTCCCATTGGGACAATGTGGACGTTCATCCGGTGATGGGCCAGGTCGAGCGGGGGTACGCCGGTGGCTCGATCTTCTGGTCGGCGGGCCGCCTGCGCGAGGACCTGAGCCGGGTGCGGGCGTACGCGCGGCTGCTGGCCGCCGGTGGGATCAACGCGGTGGCGATCAACAACGTCAACGTGCACGAGGCCGAGGCGCAGCTGCTGACCGACCGGATCGGCGAGGTCGCCGCGCTCGCCGAGCAGTTCCGGGCGTACGGGATCCGGGTGCACCTGAGCGTCACCTTCGCCGCCCCGATCGCGCTGGGCGGGCTGCCGACCGCCGATCCGCTGGACGAGCGCGTCCGGGCCTGGTGGGCACAGGCCACCCAAACCGTGTACGCGCGCATCCCCGACTTCGGCGGGTACGTCGTGAAGGCCGACTCGGAGGGGCAGCCGGGGCCGTCCGCGTACGCCCGCAGCCACGCCGACGGGGCGAACCTGCTCGCCGAGGCGCTGGCCCCGTTCGGGGGCGTGGTGCACTGGCGGGCGTTCGTCTACAACCACCGCCAGGACTGGCGGGACCGCTCGACCGATCGGGCGCGGGCGGCGTACGACCACTTCACGCCGCTGGACGGCCGGTTCGCCCCGAACGTGATCCTCCAGGTCAAGCACGGGCCGATGGACTTCCAGGTGCGCGAGCCGGTGTCGCCGCTGCTCGGCGCGATGCCGTCGACCCCGGTCGCGGTGGAGGTGCAGGCGACGCAGGAGTACACCGGCCAGCAGCGGCACGTGTGCTATCTCGGTCCGATGTGGAGCGAGGTGCTGCGCTTCCCGTTCGCGCGCCCGGTCGCCGGCCTGGTCCAGGGCATGGTGACCGTGGCCAACGTCGGCGACGACCCGTTCTGGACCGGGCATCCGCTCGCCCAGGCCAACCTGTACGCCGCCGCCCGGCTCGGCTGGAACCCCGCCCTCGATCCGCTCGCCCTGCTCGACGAGTGGATCGCGCTGACCTTCCCCGGCCACGATCCGGCGCTGCGGGAGGCGCTACGGGCGATCATGGACGAGTCGTGGCAGGCGTACGAGCGCTACACCGCGCCGCTCGGCGTCGGCTTCATGGTCCGGCCGGGCCACCACTACGGGCCGGACGTCGACGGCTACGAGTACACGCCGTGGGGCACCTACCACTTCGCCGACCGCGACGGCATCGGCGTCGACCGGACGCGGGCCACCGGTACGGGATTCACCGGGCAGTACCCGTCGCCGTGGCGCGACGCGTACGAGTCGCTCGCCGACTGCCCGGACGAGCTGCTGCTGTTCTTCCACCACGTCCCGTACGCCCACGTGCTGCGTAACGGGGCGACCGTCGTCCAGCACATCTACGACACGCACTTCGCCGGGGTCGAACGCGTCGAGGCGATGATCCTGCGGTGGCAGCAGGTGTCGGGGCTGGTCGACGAGGCGGTCGCGGCCCGGATCGCCGAGCGGCTGGCCGAGCAGCTCCGATCGGCGGAGGAGTGGCGAGACCAGGTCAACGCGTACTTCTACCGGAAGTCGGGCGTCCCCGACGCCCGCGGCCGCCGGATCTACTGAAGGCCGCCGGATCGCCGGACGCCCCCGGATCTGCGGAAGCCGGTCGACGAGAACGACGTCACCGGGACCGGGGACGCTTCGGCGGCCGGGCGGCCTGGTCCGCGCGTACCGGGGCGTGCTTGCGGCGGAGCAGGTCGAAGCAGAGCACCGCGGCGGCGGTCGCCACGTTGAGCGACTCGACGCCGCCTTCGAGCGGGATGGCCACCCATTCGTCGACGAGCGCGGCGGTCGTCCGGGACAGCCCCTCGGTCTCGTTGCCCAGGACGAAAGCGGCCTTCGGAGCGAATACACGGTCGTCGTAGAGGCTGCGGCGGGCGTCCCCGGCGAGTCCGTAGATCCGGAAACCGGCTTCCCGCAGCGTCTCGACCGACTCCGCACCGGTCCGCGCCCAGATCACCGCCGCCCGGTACGCCACCCCGGCGGACGCCTTGATGACGAGGGGGTCGATGCCGGGCGAGCCGACCCGGGGGAGCACGATGCCGGACATCCCTGCCCCGGTCGCCGCACGGATGATCATTCCGACGTTGGACGGGTTGTTGACGCCGTCCAGGACCAGGACCCGGCTGGTCCGCCGGGAGCCGGAGTCGCGAGCGAACTCGGCGATGTTGCGCATCCGCGGCGCGACGACGTCGGCGATGATGCCCTGGTCGTGCTTGCCGTTGCCGGCCAGCACCTTCACCCGGTGGGCGGTGGCGTGCTGGATCGGCACGCCGCGCCGGTCGGCCAGATCCAGGATCCGGTCGAGGTTGTCGCCGCGCGCGGAGTCGGCCACCACGAGCTTGTCCACCTGCAGGTCCCGGTTCTGGAGAACCTCCAGCACCGGCATGCGGCCGTAGACGGTGATGAAGGACTCCCGCGGGGAGCGGTCGACGGGTTCGGCCGTGTCTCGGTTACGCATCCGACCAGTATCCAGCGTCACCGGCGGGCCACCGCGAAACCCCCGCCGCCGGGCGTACTAGGGGTCCGAGCGCGACTCGGCCAGGACGAGCACGCCGCCGGGCTCCAGCCGCAGCGGCGACCCGTGCTCGACGCGTACGCCGGTGAGCAGGTCGACGCCGGTGGCGATGGCGGGCACGTCGACGGCGTCGCCGGAGTGGTTGAGCACGAACACCAGCGGCGTGCCGTCCGGGGCCATCCGGCGCGCCACCTCCACGTCCGGGATCTCGGCGTACGGGCCGATCAACCCGTGGTGGCCGAGCGCCTGCCGCACGACCCAGGACACACCTGCCTGGTCCAGCCCGGCCGCGACGTACCAGCCGTGACCGTCGCCGAACACGTTGCGGGTGACCGCCGGAGTGCCGGCGTACCAGTCGGCCTGATAGGTGCCGACGACTTCGGCGCCTTGCGGGATGACGAGTTCGAAGAGCAGCCGGGCCTCGACCGACAGGCCGTCCGGCAGCAGCACCGGGTTGACGACCGACGGCTCCCGCGCGTCCCACTCGTCCACGCGTACGCCCATGAGCGCGCCCAAGGGACCGGGGACGTCCATGAGGAAGGCGTTGTCGTCCTCGTCGACCCGGCCGGACAGGAACGTGGTGATGACGGTGCCGCCGCGCTCGGCGACCGACTCCAGCCGGGCGGCGAGGTCGTCCTTGACCATGTGCAGTGCCGGGGCGAGCACGACGTCATAGCCGGACAGATCGGCGGTGACCGCGACCACGTCGACGTCGGCGCCGAGATCCCACAGCGCGCGGTGGTACGCGAGCACGACCTCCTGATAGCGCACCAGCCGCGACGGCCCGTCCGACAGCTCCAGCGCCCACCAGCTGTCCCAGTCGAACAGCAGCGCGACCCGGGCCGGCGTACGCGCGCCCAGGCCAGCAGCGACCCGGGCCGGCGT
>NZ_JBFBAZ010000169.1:0-15022 GCF_040682475.1 Hamadaea sp. NPDC051192 | reverse complement strand
GGAGTTAACTGTGGTCTCGGCGGCGTGTCGAGGGGGCAAACTCCATGATCAACGCGACGCGGGCAGGGGGGTGGGACGCGACGCGGGCAGCGGGTAGGACGCGACGCGGGCAGGGAGTGGGACGCGACCCGGCCAGAGGTCAGCGGTCACGGGTCACACGGGGCGGGCGCCGGTCATCGCGAGCACGTCGAGCAACCGGTCGAGGTCGTCCGCGCTGATCTTCCCGGTCGCGACGTGACCCCGGGCGACGACGACCTCCCGGATCGACCGTCCCGTGGCCAGCGCTTCCTTGGCGATCGAGGCGGCCTCCTCATACCCCAGTACGCGATTGAGCGGAGTCACGATCGCCGGCGACCCTTCGGCGTACGCCCGGCCGATCTCCTCATTCGCGGTGAGCCCGGCGACGCAGCGCTCGGCGAAGACCCTGGAGACGTTGGCGAGCAGCCGGATCGACTCCAGGATGTTGCGCGCCATCACTGGCAGCATCACGATCAGCTCGAACTCGGCCTGCGTACCGGCGAAGGCCACGGTGGCGTCGTTGCCGATCACCTGCGCGCACACCTGACGCGCGGCCTCGGCGAGGACCGGATTCACCTTGCCGGGCATGATCGAGGATCCCGGCTGCAGATCGGGTATGCCCAGCTCACGCAGGCCCGCCCGCGGCCCGGAGCCCATCCACCGGATATCGTTCGCGATCTTGTAGAGGCTGACGGCGGCCCCACGGAGTTGCGCCGAGACCTCGACGAGCGCGTCCGCGGCGCCTTGCGCGGCGAAGTGGTCGGCGGCCTCCCGGATCGGCAGCCCGGTCAACGCGGCGAGTACCTGCGTCACGTGCGCGGCGAATCCGTCCGGGACGTTGACGCCCGTGCCGACGGCGCTACCGCCGAGCGGCAGTTCACCGAGCCGGGGTGCGACCGCTTCCAGACGTTCGATCGCGCGGCGCAGTTGGAAGGCGTACCCGCCGAACTCCTGGCCCAGCGTCACCGGCGTCGCGTCCATGAGGTGCGTACGCCCGGCTTTGACGATCGCCGTGAACTCCGTCGACTTCGCCGTCAGGGCGGACGCGAGCTGGTCCAGCGCGGGAACCAGATCGGTGGCGACGCCACGCAACGCGGCCAGCTGTACGCCCGACGGGAACACGTCGTTGCTGGACTGCGAGGCGTTGACGTGGTCGTTGGGATGCACCGGACGATCGAGATCAGCGCTCGCCAGCCGAGCGACGACCTCGT
Source organism: Hamadaea sp. NPDC051192 (assembly GCF_040682475.1). Classification (NCBI taxonomy): domain Bacteria; kingdom Bacillati; phylum Actinomycetota; class Actinomycetes; order Micromonosporales; family Micromonosporaceae; genus Hamadaea; species Hamadaea sp. NPDC051192. The sequence goes on along the minus strand of NZ_JBFBAZ010000169.1, from coordinate 13,793 downwards.
TGACGTTCATGTTCGTCGAGGTGCCCGAACCGGTCTGGAACACGTCGATCGGGAAGTGCTCGTCGTGTGAGCCGGCCGCCACCGCCGAGGCGGCTGCCCCGATCGCCCGGGCCATGTCGTCGTCGAGTACGCCGAGAGCACCGTTCGCGCTCGCTGCGGCGGCTTTGATCTCGGCCAGCGCGTGGATCAGCTCGCTTGGCAGCGGCTGCCCCGAAATCGGGAAGTTCTCCACCGCACGCTGCGTCTGCGCGCCCCACAGCGCGTCCTCGGGGACCTGGACCTCGCCCATGGTGTCGTGTTCCACCCGGTACTTCGTCATTCCCCCATTCTGGCGCGCTCGCTCGCCGCCCGGGCGACAACGCGTTGATCATGGAGTTTGCCCACACGACACACCGTCGAGACCACGGTTAACTCCATGATCAACGAGGAGGGGTGGGGTGGGGGCGCGAGCGGGCGGCGAGCAGGGCGGAGACGGCGTGAAGGGCGTGGAGCCAGCCGCCGAAGACCAGCGGCAGGGTCACGGGAATCGCGACCGCCAGCAGCACCGCGATCACCCCGATGCCTCCGGCGGCGACCAGTGCGCCCGGTCGCCGCCAGGCCAGCCCGCCGGCCGCGCGGACGGCGGGCAGCCAGCCGGCCCCCGTGCCGACTTCGGCCACTGTCAGTCCGGCGTACCCGATGATCAACGCGACCACCGTGACGGTGAGCGCGAGCGCCGGACCACCCCCGGGCACGACGCCCCGCGCCAGGCCGCGCACATCGATGATGATGAGCGCGACCAGCGCGAGGGTCACGACTGTGGCGCCCAGGCCGGGCACCAGTCCCCGGACGAAGCGCCCCAGAGTTGTACGCCAAGAGGGGAGACTCCCCAGCGCATGGCGGTCGTGGACCGCGCGGCTGGCGGCGGACACCGCGGCGCCCGCCGTGACGACGGGCAGTGACGCCACGAACGCGACGATCCCGAGCAGCGCGAGATCGGCGGCGTCGGACACGGTGTCCTGCCAGGCGGGGCGCAGTCCGGCGCGTTTCATCCCTGGAAGCCCGTCATCCCTTGAGCCCCGCCGTGTTGATGCCTTCGACCAGGAGCCGCTGGAACGCGAGGAAGAAGAGGAACACCGGCAGCAGCGAGAGCACCGACATCGCGAACATCGGCCCGATCGAGCTCTGCCCGCTGGAGTCGACGAACAGCCGCAGGGCCACCGGGACGGTGTAGTGCGACAGGTCGTTGAGGTAGATCAGCTGCGGCAGGAAGTCGTTCCAGGTCCAGATGAACGAGAAGATCGCCGTCGTGACCAGCGCCGGCCGGGCCAGCGGGAAGATCACGTGCCGGAAGATCCGGTAGGGGTCGGCGCCGTCGATCTTCGCCGCCTCGTCGAGCTCGCGCGGGATGCCCCGCATGAACTGCACCATCAGGAAGACGAAGAACGCCTCGGTCGCCAGCATCTTCGGCACCACCAGCGGCAGTGGGGTGTTGATCCAGCCGAAGTTGTTGAACAGCAGGTACTGCGGGATGAGCAGCACGTGGTGCGGCAGCAGCAGCGTCCCGATCATGATCGTGAAGAACAGCGCCCGGCCCCGGAACTGCAACCGGGCGAAGGCGTACGCCGCGAGCAGGCACGAGACGCAGTTGGCCAGGACGGTCGCCAGCGCGATGATCGCGCTGTTGAGGAAGAACCGGCCGAACACGATGTCGAGACTGGTCCAGCCCTTGTCGTAGTTGGACCAGGTGAATTCGCGCGGGATGACCGAGAGGTTGTTGCTGATCTCCTCCGGCGACTTCAGCGAGCTGCCGATCATCCAGATCAGCGGGTAGAGCACCGCCGCCACCACGACGACGAGGACGGCGATGCGCGCGATGTTCTTGGTCATTTGTCCCCTCCGTCCGAGTAGTGCACCCAGTACCGGCCGGTGGCGAAGAGCCCGGCCGTGATCACGCCGATCACCAGCAGGAACACCCAGGCCATGGCGGAGGCGTACGCCATCTTGAAGTCGGTGAAGCCCGCGACGTAGAGGTACAGCGTGTACATGAGGGTGGAGTCCACCGGACCGCCCTCACCGCCGCTGATCACGTACGCCCCGGTGAACCCCTGGAAGCCGTGGATGACCTCCATGACGAGGTTGAAGAACAGCACCGGGCTCAGCATCGGCAGCGTGATGTGCCAGAACTGGCGGAGCCGGCTGGCGCCGTCCACCGACGCGGCCTCGTACAGCTCGATCGGGATCTGCTTGAGCCCGGCGAGGAAGATGACCATCGGCGCGCCGAACTGCCACACCGCCAGCACGATCAGCGTCGAGAGCGACCAGTCGGGGTCGTTGACCCACGGCTTGCCTTCGATGCCGAAGATGCCCAGGAAGGCGTTGAACGCGCCGTCCCGGCTGAACATGGCCAACCACACCAGGGCCAGCGCGACGCTGCCGCCGAGCAGCGACGGCAGGTAGAACAGACCGCGGAACAGCCCGTTGCCCTTCCGGTCCCGGCGCAGCAGCAGCGCGACGCCGAGCGCGGCGGCGAGCTTCAGCGGCACCGCGATCAAGGCGTACCGGAGCGTGACGGCGACCGAGTGCCAGTAGTGCGGATCCTCGGTGAACATGTGCTTGTAGTTCGCCAGCCCGACGAACTGCACCTGCGACCAGTCGTCGAGCAGTTCGTAGTCCGTGAAGCTGAGGACTAGCGAGAAGATCATCGGCAGCGCGGTGATCCCGAGGAGCCCGAGCAGCCAAGGGGAGAGGAAGACGTAGCCGGCCGTCGCTTCGCCGCGGCGGCTGCTGCCGCGGCGCCGGGCCGCTCGCTGAGGGGCGAGCGGTCCGGCGTCGGTGCGGGGGCCGAGCTCAGCCAGCGAGGGCTGCATTGGCTTCCTTCAGGAACGCGTCGGCCGCCGCGGCCGAGGTCGCCTTCCCGTACTGCACGTTCTCGGCGTACGTGATGAGCAGCGAACGGACCTTGACGTGACCCTTCGGCGGCACGGCCGGCGGCTGGCCGAACTTGCTCGCCAGGTCGGTCTCGAACTGGGCCGCGGTGGCTGCCGAGTCCTTGAGGGTGGACGCGACCGCCGTACGCACGTCGGTGTTGGCGTTGAGACCCCGGTCGGTGCCGAGGACCTTGCCCGCCTCCACGTCGTTGACCAGGAAGTTCAGCACGTCCACGGCGACGTCGGCGTGCTTGGATCCCTTGTAGATGGAGAAGTACAGCGCGGCCCGCGCCCACTGACCACTCGGGTCGCCCGGGTACGCCACCACGCCCAGCTCGCTCTTGGTGGCCTTCTGCAGCTCGGGGAGCTGGTTGGCCCACATGAACGAGGTGGCCGCCTTGCCGGTGACCACGAGCTGGTTGGCGACCGCACCGGCGTTCGCGCCGTGGATGACGTCGGCCGGCGGAGCCGCCTTCGTGTCCCGGGCACCCTTCCAGAGGTCGAACCACTTGGTCAGGTCCTCGGCGGAGGCGCCGACCTTCTTGCCGTCGTAGAGCTGCTTGCCCTGCTGACGCAGCCAGACCCACAGCGCCTTGTAGTCGGCGGACGGGTCCATCGTGCCGAAGACCTTGCCGCCGGACTTCGAGGTGACCTGCGCCGCCCAGGCGATCAGGGCGTCCCACGTCATGCCGGTGGTCGGCTCGGGCAGGCCGAGGGTCTTCAGCAGGCCCTTGTCGTAGATCATGCCGGGGGTGTTCTCCCCCATCGGCACGCCGGCCGCCTTGCCCTCGACCACGCCGGCCTGCCACAGACCCGGGAGGATCTTGCTCTTGTCGAGCTTGTTGGAGTCGGCGTACTTCGAGAGGTCCAGCGTCTGGTTGCGCTCGGCGTACTCCGACAGCGCGCCGTCGTCGATCTGGAAGATGTCGGGCGCGTTGCCGCCCGCCGTCAGAGTGGCGAGCTTGTCGTAGTACCCGGCGTTGGCCTGCCAGGTCTTCTTGAAGGTGACGTTCGGGTGCTTGGCGGTGTAGAGCGCCAGCGCGTCCTCGGTCATCTTCGCGCGGGCGTCGCCGCCCCACCAGAAGATCGACAACTCGACCGGTGCGTTCGGGTCGTTGGACGGCTTGTCGTCGCCGCAGGCGGCCAGCACTGCGGCGGCGGGGGCGGCGAGCGCGGCCGCCGCGATGCCCCTCAACAGGGTCCGGCGGCTGGCGCTACCGTTGTGCAGCGGCGAGTGGGCGCCCACCGCGAGGGGTGCTGTGGGTTTCATGGCACTGACTCCTTGACGCGTAGGAGACGACTCCGCGGAGGCGGTGACGGCCGCATTAGCCCGGGTCCGCATTGCCCTGCGGACCCGGGCCCGTGGAGTCGCGGATGACCAGTTCGGTCGCGAGGGTGATCTGCCCGGTGGTACGACGGTCGTCACCGTGTTGCAGGAGCATGTCGACGGCGGCCCGCCCGGCGGCGGCCGTGGGATTGGCCACCGTGGTCAGACCCGGCCGGGTCAGCCGACTCAGCGCGATGTCGTCGATACCGACCACGCTGACGTCCTGCGGAACGCGTACGCCCAGAGTGGCGAGACCTTCGATGAGGCCGATCGCCATCAGGTCGTTGTAGGCGAGCACGGCGGTGAAGCCCGCCCGATGCACCTGTTCGGCCGCGATGAGCCCGCCGTCGCCGGTGGGCGCGTTCGGGCCGAGCGCGGTCACCTCGACGGGATCGCCGGGGCCGCCCAAGGTGCGGGCGGCGGCGGTGGCGGCCCGGCGGATCTCGCGGTTCGTCCAGGATCCGCGCGGTCCGCCGAGGTAGCCGATGGAACGGTGGCCCAGCTCGGCGAGGTGTTCGATCGCCGATCGGGCGCCTTGGCTCACGTCCATGACCACCGACGGCAGGCCGGGCACCTGCCGGTTGACCACGACGAGAGCCACCTCGCGTGACAGGCCTTCGATGACGCTGTTGGCCAGCCGGGGGCTGACCAGCAGAATCCCGTCGACCTGCTTGGCGAGCGCGCGAACGAGTTCCTCCTCGACCGCCGGGTCCTCGTTGCTGTCGGCGACGAAGACGTGGTAGTCGCGGTGGCGCGATTCGCGCTCCGCCGCCTTGATCAGCGGCGGGAAGAACGGGTTGGCGATGTCGGCGACGATCAGCCCGATGTTGTGGGTACGGCCGGTGATGAGCGCCCGCGCCGCCCGGTTGGGGCGGTATCCCAGCTTCTCGGCGGTCTCGAGCACCTTGCTGCGAGTCTCGGGGTTGACCAACTGCGGCGCGGAGAAGGCACGCGACACGGTGGAGATGTGTACTCCCGACGCTCGCGCGACGTCCCGGATGGTCGCCGGCATAGTCACCCCCCTCACTCTTGGTTGGCCAATTAATGCAAACGCTTGCTGTGTTGTCAACGCCCAAATATTGCCGACCGGTTTCCGAAGACCCCACTTCTTCACCCAAATATCCACATCAAACGGTGTAATACCGGCGGCCCCGTTATCGAACTGTTGACGCCGCTGGCGACTCATGGTTAGTTCTGCTGCAAACCTTTGCAGTTCCCCTGGGGAGGCGACCGATGACCGGACCCAAGCGTTACGCGCTGGTCGGAACGGGTTCACGGGCGGAGATGTTCGAGCGGGCCGTCGTCCGCGACCACGCGGCAACGGCGTCGCTGGTCGCGCTCTGCGACACCAATCCGGTACGCGTACAGGCGCACCAGCGGTTCCTCGCCGATCTCGGCGCGGGCCCGGTTCCCGCGTACGACGCAGCCGATTTCACCGAGATGCTCGCTAAAGAGCAGGTCGACGCGGTCATCGTGACCACTATGGACAGTACGCACGCGGACTACATCACGCGGGCGCTGCGCGCCGGCTGCGATGTGCTGACGGAGAAGCCGATGACGACCGACCTCGCCGGCTGCGAGGCGATCCTCGGCACCGTCGCCGAGACCGGCCGGAACGTCACGGTCACCTTCAACTACCGGTTCAGTCCGGTGCACGAGCAGGTCAAGCGACTGCTCGACGAGGGCGCCGTCGGCGAGATCGGGTCGGTGCACTTCGAGTGGCTCCTCGACGTACGCCACGGCGCGGACTACTTCCGCCGGTGGCATCGGGAGAAGGAGAACTCGGGCGGCCTGCTCGTGCACAAGTCGGGCCACCACTTCGACCTGGTCAACTGGTGGCTCTCGGCGCGGCCCGTCGACGTCTTCGCGTACGGGCAGCTGTTCTTCTACGGCCAGACCGGCCGCCGCCACGGGTACGCCCGCGACTATGAGCGCGCGCACGGTTCGGCCGCCGCCCAGGACGACCCGTTCGCCCTGCACCTCGCCGATCATCCGCGCCTGCGCGAGCTGTATCTCGACGCCGAGCCGGCCGACGGCTACCAGCGGGACCGCAACGTCTTCGGCGGCGACATCACCATCGAGGACGACCTCGCCGTGATGGTGCGCTACAACACCGGGGCCACGATGAGCTATCACCTCACGGCGTACTCGCCCTGGGAGGGGTATCGCCTGATGGTCAACGGCAGCCGGGGCCGCCTGGAGCTGGAGGTCGTCGAGAACGACCACGTCAGCCTGGGCGCCGCGGCCGCGCTGAAGGGCGCCGCGCTGCACGGCGAGGAGGCGGCGGCCGAGCAGGGCCGGGTACGCCTGACGCTGCACCGGTTCTGGGAGCCGCCGGTCGAGATCGACGTCCCGGAGAAGTCCCGCGAAGGCCATGGCGGCGCGGACGCGAAGATGGCCGCCATCCTCTTCGGCGGCGCCACCGATCCCCTGCGCCGCAGCGCGACCGAGCGCGACGGCGCGCTCGCCCTGCTCACCGGCTTGGCCGCCAACCGTGCCCTGGCCACCGGCGCCCCGGTGCACGTCCCCGATCTGCTGACCCTGTAGCCCCCGGGCCGCACGCTCTGCGCACTGGATCAGGGTTCCGCGTCGAATCAGGGATCAATATTCGACCGCGATCCTGATCCAGCGTCTGAGCCGGCGGCCGCAACGCCCTGAACGGGAGTCGCCTTGCCACACCCAGATCTGCTGTTCCCGGCCGACCCACGGCAGCGGGAGATCACCCGCGAGCTGTACGCCCACGTCAGGGACCTGCCGCTCATCTCGCCGCACGGGCACATCGACCCGCGGCTGCTCGCCGACGACGAGCCGTTCGACGATCCGGCCCACTTGTTCGTGGTGCCCGATCACTACCTGACCCGGATGCTCTACAGCCAGGGCGTGCATCCGGACGCGCTCGGCGTGCCCCGGCGGGACGGTTCGACCTCGGGCGTCGAGCCGCGCGAGATCTGGCGTACCTTCGCCGCCCATTGGCATCTGTTCCGGGGCACCCCGTCCAAGCTGTGGCTGGAGCAGACGCTCGACGGCGTCTTCGGGGTCACCGCGCCGTTGAACGCGGACACGGCCGACGAGATCTACGACGCCGTCGCCGGCTGCCTGGCCCGGCCGGAGTTCCGGCCCCGGGCGCTGTTCGAGCGGTTCAACATCGAGGTGCTCGCCACGACCGAGTCGCCGCTGGATCCGCTGACGCAGCACGCGAAGCTGGCCGCCGACGGCTGGGGCGACCGGGTCGTCAGCACCTTCCGGCCGGACGACGTGGTCGACATGGAGTTCGGCGGCCTCACCGGAGCAGCCGGTACGCAGGCCTGGCGGCAACGCGTCGCCAAGCTCGGCGAGATCACCGGCGAGGACACCCTGACGTTCACCGGTTATCTCGCCGCACTCCGCCAACGACGGGCGGCGTTCCTGGCGATGGGCACCACGTCCAGCGATCACGGCCACCCCACCGCGCGTACGCTCGTGCTCCCCGAGCCGGAGAAGCGGGAGCTCTTCGAACGAGGACTGCGCGACGAGGCGACCCCCGCCGACGCGGAGGCGTTCCGCGCCGTGATGCTGGTCGAGTTCGCCCGGATGTCGATCGACGACGGGATGGTCATGCAGTTGCATCCCGGCTCGGTCCGCAATCACAACACCTGGCTGCACGGGGCGTACGGGACCGACGTCGGCGGGGACATCCCGCAGGCCACCGACTACGTGAACGGGCTGGCCCCGCTGCTGAGCGAGCACGGCAACGATCCCCGCCTGCGCCTGGTTCTCTACACGTTGGACGAGACGACGTTCACTCGCGAGCTGGCGCCTCTCGCCGGCGGGTACGCCGCCCTCTACCTCGGCGCGCCGTGGTGGTTCCTGGACTCCCCCGAAGCCATGCGCCGCTTCCGGGAGGCGGTCACCGAGACCGCCGGCTTCGCCAACACCGCCGGGTTCGTCGACGACACCCGCGCCTTCTGCTCCATCCCGGTCCGGCACGACATCGCCCGCCGGGTCGACGCCGGCTTCCTCGCCCGGTTGGTCGCCGAACACCGGCTGACCCTGGACGAAGCCGCCGAGACCGCCGCCGACATCGCGTACCACCAGCCCAAACGAATCTTTAAGGTAGTGAGCGAATGACCAAGATCATTGCCGCCGAGGTGCACGACGTCCGCTTTCCCACCGCCGCCGCCGGCGACGGGTCGGACGCGATCAACCGTGGCGACTACTCCGCCTCCTATGTGGAGTTGAAGACCGACGACGGCCTGGCCGGTGCGGGCTTCACCTTCACCAACGGGCGCGGCAACGAGATCACCTGTGCCGCGATCACCGCCCTCCAGCACCATGTGGTCGGCCGCGACCTGGCCGAGATCGTGGACGAGCCGGTGGCCTTCTGGCGGTCACTGACCGCCGACGTCCAGCTGCGCTGGCTCGGCCCGGAGAAGGGCGTCATCCACATGGCGGCCGGTGCGCTGGTCAACGCGGTGTGGGACCTGCGGGCCAAGGCGGCCGGCGTGCCGTTGTGGCGGCTCCTCGCCGAGCTGCCGAGCGAGGAACTGGTCCGGACGGTCGACTTCCACCACATCACCGACGCCATCACCCCGGCCGAGGCCCTCGACATCCTCGAGCGCGGCCGCGAAGGCCTGGCCGACCGGCTCGCGCTGCTGGAACGCGACGGCTTCCCGTCCTACACGACGTCGGTGGGCTGGCTCGGCTACCCGGACGACAAGGTGCGCGCCCTGACTCGTACGGCGTACGAGGAGGGCTGGCGCGCGATGAAGATGAAGGTCGGCGGCCCGATCGACGACGACATCCGCCGCGCGCGGATCATCCGGGAGGAGATCGGCCCGGACGCGTTGCTCATGATGGACGCCAACCAGGTCTGGGACGTCGACGAGGCGATCGCCAACATGGCCGTCCTCGCCGAGGTGGACCCGTACTGGATCGAGGAGCCGACGCACGCCGACGACGTGCTCGGGCACGCCCGCATCGCCCGCGCCGTGGACCCGATCCGGGTGGCGACCGGCGAGGTGGCGGCCAACCGGGTCATCTTCAAGCAGCTGCTCCAGGCCGACGCGATCGGCGTCATGCAGATCGACGCCTGCCGGGTGGCCGGGGTCAATGAGGTGCTGGCCGAGCTGCTGATGGCGGCGAAGTTCGGCGTACCGGTGTGCCCGCACGCGGGCGGCGTCGGCCTCTGCGAGTACGTCCAGCACCTGGCGATCTTCGACTACCTGCGGGTCGGCACGTCGCTGGACGGCCGGATGGTCGAATACGTCGACCACCTGCACGAGCACTTCGTCGACCCGGTACGCACCAAGGACGGCCGGTACCTGCTGCCCGAGCAGCCCGGTTACAGCACGACGCTGCGACCCGAATCGATCGCGGAGTACGCCTTCCCGGACGGTCCGGTATGGCGCGCCTGACGAAGGACGCGCTCAGCGCGATCCCGGCCGAGGCCCGGCCGACGATCGACACGCCGGGCGTCGGAATCGTCCACTTGGGAGTCGGTGCGTTCCACCGGGCGCATCAGGCCGTCTACACCGAGGACGCCATCGCGGCCGGCGGCGGGGACTGGGCGATCGCCGAGGTCGCCCCCAACTCCACCGCCGTCGTGGACGCGATGCGGGCGCAGGACGGGCTCTTCAGCGTCACGAGCCTGTCCGGCGCCGGTGCGCGTACCAGGGTGATCGCCGCTGTCGGCCGGGTGCTGCACGCGCCGAGCGAGCGGTCGGCGGTGACCGGCCTGCTGGCTGATCCCGCGATCCGCGTGGTGACGCTGACCGTGACCGAGAAGGCCTACCAGCCCGGGTCGGCGATGGTGAAGCTGCTCGTCGACGGGATCCGCGCGCGGATCACCGCGGGAGCCCCGCCGTTGGCCGTGGTGAGTTGCGACAACCTGCCGTCGAACGGATCGCAGTTGCGCGCGCTGATCGCGGAGGCGGTCGAGCTGCCCAAGACGGTGACCTTCCCCCGGACGATGGTGGACCGGATCGTTCCCGCGAGCACCGACCAGACCTACGCCCTCGTACGCAACGCGCTCGGCGTCGAGGATCAGGCGGCGGTCGAGGCCGAGCCCTACAAGCAGTGGGTCATCGAGGACGCCTTCCCGGGCGGGCGACCCGCCTGGGATCTGGCCGGAGCGGTGCTCACCGACGACGTCGCCCCCTGGGAGCAGCTGAAACTGCGTACGCTCAACGGCGTCCACTCCACAGTGGCCTATCTCGGGGCGGTCGCCGGCTACGAGACGATCGCCGAGGCGCTGCGGATGCCGGGGCTGACCGACGTGCTGCGGCAGTTCATCGCCGACGAGATCGCCCAGAGTTTCACCCCACCGCCCGGCGTCTCCGTCGTCGAGTACGGCGACGAGGTGCTGGAACGGTTCGCCGATCCCGCCATTCGCTACCGCACTATTCAGGTGGCGATGGACGGCAGTCAGAAGCTTCCGTATCGCGTCCTGCGTACGGTGATCGACTCGCGCGCCCGCGGGCTGTCGCCCCGCGTCGGCGCGCTCGTCGTCGCGGCCTGGATGCGGTTCGCCGAGGGCACGGCCGACGACGGGACGGCGTTGCCGCTCAACGATCCGATGGCTCCGCAGATCAAGGCCAAGCTCGCCGCGTCCGGTTCCGTCGTCGACCAGTTGCTGTCGCTGACGGACATCTTCCCCGCCGAACTCGCGGCGGACGAGGAGTTCCGTTCCCTCGTTCACGAGTGGTACCACGCCCTCACCACCCACGGCGTCCGCGCCACCCTCTCCGCCCTCGGGGGCGCGTCGTGACCAGGCAGATCAGGGATGTGGGTCGAATCATGGCCCAAGATTCGACCCACATCCCTGATCCAGCGCCCAAAAGGCCCGCGCCGGCGGCCGAGGGGCGAAAGCGGGTGGCGCTGATCGGGGCGAACGGCCACGGCCGCAACCACCGCCGAAAGCTCGTCGAGTTGAGCGCGGCAGGCCGGCTGGAGATCGCGGCGTACTGCGATGTGGCCGAGGTCGACGACGCCGGTGAGGTTCCGGTCTTCCGGGACCACCGCGCGATGCTGGCCGAGACCCGTCCGGATGTCGTCGTCATCTGCACTCCGCCGCACACGCATCTGCCGATCGCGCTGGAATGCGTACGCGCCGGAGCGGACATCCTCCTCGAGAAGCCGCCGATGCTCTCGCTCGCCGACCATGACACGCTCGAAGCCGAGCTCCGCGCCACCGGCCGGGTGTGCCAGGTCGGCTTCCAGGCATTGGGTTCGACCGGCTTGAGCCGCGTCCGGGCGGCGATCGAGAGCGGAGAACTCGGCGAGATCACCGGCATCTCCGCCTTCGCGGCGTGGCAGCGCGACGACGGGTACTGGGGCCGGTCGCCGTGGGCGGGCAAGCGTACGGTCGACGGCCGTCCGTCGCTGGACGGGGCGCTGGCCAATCCGTTCGCCCACGCCACGATGAACTGTCTCGCCCTGCTGCCGCAGCCGGTCCGGATCGCGTCGATCGAGGTCGAGCGCTATCGGACCCGGCCGATCGAGGTGGACGACACCGCCTGCCTGCGGATCCGGCCGGTCGACGGGCCGACCGTCGTCGTCGCGGTCACCTTGTGCGCCGAGGGTTTCCTGCCCGGCTCGATCCTGGTGCAGGGCACGGCCGGCGAGGCCGAGCTGGAGTACCCGACCGACCGGCTCCGGATGTCCTCATCGGACTGGGAACCCACCGGCCGCGCCGACCTGCTGCTCAATCTCCTCGACCAGCGCGACGAGCTGATCGCGCCGCTCGCGGCCACCGCCGCGTTCACCGCGGTGCTCGAGCACATTCAGGCGGCCCCGGCACCCCGGCCCATCGACCCGGCCCACCTCGTCGAACGCAACGAGGGCCCGGCCCGCCAGCTGGTCATTCCAGGCATAGATCAACTGGTACGCACAGCGGCGCGTCGCCTCGCGTTGTTCTCGGAACTCGGCGACCTGCCTACGCAAACCCCACTGCAACAGCGGGAGTGACGCGGCCGTTTGGAACGCCGCCAAAGTGGACGAAACTCGGTGATTTCCTCACTGAGAGGATCAGCTTTGCCCAAAATTGATCGCAAAACATCTGCAAATAGATAGTATTGACTGTTATACCCGGGCGGCGCACAGTCGAGCGCATGAGAACTCTTCGATCCTCCGCCGCGGTGGCCGTGCTGGCGCTGCTGGCGACCGGCGCGGCCGCCCCGGCCGCCGCCTCGGGCGGGTCACGGGGCGGGCTGACGCCCTGGTCCCTCGCTCTCGGCCGGGCAGCCCTGCCGACCGGTGACGGCTGGGCCGCCGAGGGGACCGGGACGACCGGCGGCTCGGCGGCCGACGACGATCACGTCTTCGTGGTCGACGACCGGGCCGAGCTGGTCGCCGCCCTCGGCGGGGACAACGTGACCAACCGGACCAACGCCACCCCGAAGCTCATCTTCGTGCGTGGCGCGGTCAACGGTTTCGAGGGCGCCGACGGTACCCGGCTCTCCTGTGCGGACCTCGCCGATCCGGCGTACTCGCTCAGCTCGTACCTGACGGCGTACGCCCCGGAGACGTGGGGCCGCACGAAGCCGACGGGTCCACTGGAGGACGCCCGGGTCCGCTCGGTGGCGAACCAGACCGCGCAGACGCAGATCAACGTCGGCCCGAACACGACCATCATCGGCTTGCGCGGCGCACGCTTCGACGAGCTGACCCTGATGATCGACACGGCGGACAACGTCATCGTGCGCAACCTGACCTTCGCCGACTCGCACGACTGCTTCCCGGCCTGGTCGCCCACCGACGGCGCGACCGGCAACTGGAACTCGCAGTTCGACAACCTCTCGGTCCGCCGCAGCCAGCACGTCTGGCTCGACCACAACTCGTTCTCCGACGCGGGCAACCCGGACTCCACCCAGCCGATCTACTTCGGACGGCCGTACCAGGTGCACGACGGCGCGATGGACATCACGCACACGTCGAACCTGGTGACGGTCTCCTACAGCGCGGTCACCGGGCACGACAAGGTGATGCTGATCGGCTCGACCGACAACCCGTCCGGCGGCGACCCCGGCCGGCTGAAGGTGACCCTGCACCACAACTACTTCGAGGGCACCTACCAGCGACTGCCGCGGGTCCGGTTCGGGCAGGTCGACCTCTACAACAACGCCTACCGGCTCGGCGGCGACGACTTCCAGTACGCCTGGGGCGTCGGCGTGCAGTCGGCCCTGTACGCCGAGAACAACTACATCGCCCTGGCCGACGGCGTGGACCCCGCCGAGATCGTCCACGACTGGGGCGGCACCGCCCTCACCGAGCGCGGCACCTGGCTTCGCCTCGGCAGCGGTACGCCCAAGCCGGTGAGCCTGCTCGACGCGTACAACTCGGCTCACGACCCGGATCTGGGCACGGACGCGGGCTGGACGCCCACCCTGCGGGCCGGACCGGTGTTGCCCGCACCGGCCGTAGCCGTACTGGTCCCCCTCTTCGCCGGCGCCCGCCTGTAGTTCCCCACCCCCGGTTCCCCCCCGCTCCACGTTCCCCCCCGCTCCACGTTCCCCCCCGCTCCTCGTTCCGACTGGATCAGGGATATGCCGCGGATCTTGGCCCAAGATCCGCGGCATATC
>NZ_JBFBAZ010000168.1:0-15025 GCF_040682475.1 Hamadaea sp. NPDC051192 | reverse complement strand
TACATTCCGAACCCGGAAGCTAAGCCCTCCAGCGCCGATGGTACTGCACCGGGGACGGTGTGGGAGAGTAGGACACCGCCGGACAAACTTTCAATAAGGCCCTCCACTTCGGTGGAGGGCCTTATTGTATTTGCGTTTTCCCACGCCGCTTAGAATGCCGATCATGCGCCGAATCACGGGCTGGAAGAAGTACGCGTTGTGGGCGGCACTCGGCGTCGTGACCCTGGCCGCCTCCGGTGCCGTCGTGTGGCGCGTACTGGGGCCGGCAGAGGTCGTCACGACGGCGGGGACGGCGTATCCGAGTCCTTCGGTCACTCCGTCGGCCGGTGCGCTCGGTGCGCTCATCAACAGCCCGCTGATCGTCGACGAACACCTCCGGGTGTACGCCGCCAAGCGGCAGATCCAGGCCGACGACCATCCGGCGTACCGTTATGAGACGAGCCCGTTCTGGTCGTATCGGCGGTGGCCGCAGCAGCTCATCGGGTTGGTGCATCCGCCGACGGAGTCGACGTCGGGCGTACCGGTGGTCGTGGGGAGCTGGTCGGACGGCAAGCTCATCGCGATCGACGCCCGGACCGGGCAGGTCGCCTGGGAGTCCGATGGCGCGGTGCTCGGGACGGAGTACCCCGGTCGGCGTACCGGGTCTGCGGTCGTCTGGACGCCTGCGGGGTTGCTCACGGGGGTGACGACGGCCGGCAGGGGCGTCGTGGTGACGGCCAAGGACGGTCTCACCGCCACGGACGCTGCCTCCGGTGCCCGGCTGTGGAGTACGCCGGACACCGGCTGCGCCGCGCTCGCGTTCACTGTCCGCAACGAGGTGGTCGTCCCCGATCGGTGTGACACCCCGACGGTGCTGCGCCGCTATGACCTCAGCACCGGTACGCCGACCGATCTGCCGATCACGGTGACGAAGACGGCCACGCAGCCGGTCACTCCGCTCGGCTGTCGCGTCGGCGTCTCCGAGTGCGGCGGGGTGCGTACGCAGAACGCGGCCTGGATCTGGGCAGACGGTACGCCCAGGGCGGCTGCGGGCCTCAAGGGTGAGAGCGCTTGGCTGGCCGGCACGACCGCGGTCGACGCCCCGCTCGGCAATACCGCGGACACGAGAGCGCTGACCGGTAAGGACCCCGTCACGGGCGCGGTCCGGTGGACCTGGAGCGCGGTCGGGGCGGACCCCTCCGACGCCCAGATCATCGCGACGACCCCGGATCGGATTCTGCTGCTGACCCGGGCCCGGACGCTGATCGCCGTCGACCCGACCACGGGTAACGAGCTGACCCGGATCTCCGTGATCATGGATCACGACCCGAAACAGCAGTACGCCGTCGGCCCGGTCTACGCGAGCGGGGTCTACGTGGCGATCGAGCGCCTGACCATGACCGCCGCGCAGGCCGAGACCGACGACGAGTACTACTTCACCAACCGGCCGGTGTTGCTGGCCGCGAGCTGACGGGCGGCTAGAAGGCCTTTTCGGCGGCGTTGAGGAAGGTGTCGTTCTCCTCGGGCGTACCGATGGTCACCCGGACACCGTCGCCGGCGAACGGGCGGACGATCACGCCGGCCTGCTCGCACGTCTCGGCGAACGCCGTCGACCCGTCGCCCAGCGGCAGCCAGACGAAGTTCGCCTGCGACTCGGGAACGTCCTGACCCAGCTGGAGCAGCGCGTCCCGGACCCGAGAGCGCTCGGCGACGACGAGGGCGGCCCGACGGGCCATCTCCTCCTCCTGGTCGAGCGCCGCGAGCGCGGCGGCCTGGGCGGCGATGTTGGTCGAGAACGGGGTGATGACCTTGCGGACCGCCTCGGCTACCTCCGGCTGCGCCACCAGGTATCCCGCGCGCAATCCGGCCAGGCCCCACGCCTTGGACAGCGTACGCAGCACGACCACGTTGGGCCGGTCGCCGAACTCCGCCAAACCGTCCGGCACGTCCGCGTCGGTCACGAACTCCCGGTACGCCTCGTCCAGGACGACGACGACCTCGGGGCCCACTGCGTCCAGGAACTCGCGGAGCTCGGCCCGCCTGATCGGCGTACCAGTCGGATTGTTGGGGTTGCAGACGATGACCAGCTTGGTCCGCGACGTGACCGCGGCCGCCATGGCGGGCAGGTCGTGCTCGTGAGTCGCGGTGTTGGGCACGCGGACCGACGTGGCGCCGGTCGTGGCCGCGATGATCGGGTACGCCTCGAAGGACCGCCACGAGTAGACGACCTCGTCGCCGGGCAGGCAGGTGGCCCGCATGATGTGTTCCGTCATGGCGACGGAGCCGCAGCCGGCGGCGATCCGGTCGACCGCGACGCCGAGGCGGGCCGAGAGCTTCTCGCGGAGCGCGACGACGCCGAGGTCCGGGTAGCGGTGTACGCCCTGGGCGGCCTCGACGATCGCCTCGACGACACCGGGCAGCGGGCCGTAGGGGACCTCGTTGCTGGCGAGCTTGATCGAGCCCGGCACCGTCCGCCCGGGGACGTAGCTCGGCAGCGCGGCCAGGTCGGCACGGGTGAGATTCATCGCGGCCTCCTCCTTCAGTTCAATGGTGCCTTGCGATCGGGGATACGCACCACGAAGGTGCGGGCCAGCCGGTCGTGCCAGGCCAGCCGGAGGACCGAGTCGGTCGCGACGAAGAAGTTGTCGATGATCGGCAGGACGAACCCGAAGACGCCGCAGCAGACGTAGAGCAGGAACGGGTAGCCGAACAGCGACCAGCGCCGGAAGGAGCGGCCGAACGGCAGCCGTTCGGTGCTCTCCCAGGGGATGACCCGCAGGCCGAGCGCCATTTTGCCGAGCGTCTGACCCCGGCTGTGGGTCACCGGCACCTCATACGCGAACCAGAGGGCGTACGCGATCAGGGAGATGATCAGGCCGAGTTCGCCGACCTTGCTCCAGGACTGGGGGTCCAGTTCGCCCGAGCGCAGCCACTCCTGGCCCAGTGTGGCCGACTCCATGATCCACTGGAAGAGGAAGTAGCCGTTGAAGATCAGGTTCAGGACGAGCAGCGCGCCGAGGTCGATGGCGCGGGCGGCGAGCCGGCGGCCGGGCGAGGCGAGCGCGAGACCGTGCGGCGTCACCGGGCCGGTCGGCGGGAACGCGATGTCCTCGGGCCACCATGGCGGCTTCACGGGCGCGTACGGGCCGTGCGGCGGGCTACCGGGCGGCTGCTGGCCGGGGAACGTGACAGGCGGCGGCGCGACCGCGGCCTCGACCGGCTGCGCCGTGCCCGCCGGCGTCGCCGGGTCTTCCGTCTGCTGGTCGGCCCATCCTTCGCCGTCCCAGTAACGGGTCGTGTCGGGATCGGCGGGATCGGGGTACCACCCGGGAGCTACGGACATCTCATCAACCGATCTTCACTACGACGGTGCGGGCGGCCTTGTCGTGCAGGCATTGCTGAAGCGGCTTGTCCCAGAGCTGCCACAGCCCGTCGAGGTATGAGAAGCCCGGAACGAGTGCGGCACCGTGTTCGACCAGCCAGCGCTTGGCGAGCATGCCGCGCGTACGCTCGGTGGCCGGGTCCACCGGAACGATCTTAAGCTTGACCACCTTCTTGCCGATCGTCTGCCCCGACCGCCAGGTGAACTCCACCAGGTAGAGGTAGGAGACGATCAGGTTCACGATCAGGAGGGCGCCGAAGATCGCCAGGTAGCCCCAGATCAGGCTGGTGAACTCCGAGCCGTCCAGCTCGACGGTCCCATCGGCGGAGGTCTGGAGCGTGTTGACCTCGGTGACGAAGGCGTAGACCCACCAGATCAGCAGCGGGATCGCGAAGGCCGTGCCGATCGCCCCCATGATGAGCGCGTCGATCAGGTACGCACCCAGGCGGCTGAAGAAGTCGGCCAGCGGCTGCCCGTTGGGCGCCAGCGGCGGTGGCTGCAGATAGACCGGTCTCGGGTAGCCGGGCGGCGGCGCGTACCCGGGATGGGGGTATCCGGGGTGGGCCTGCTGGGGCACCGCGTACCCGCCTGCCGGCACCCCGGGCGGGGCAGCCGGCTGAGCTGGCGCGCCGGGCTGGGCCGGCACGGCCGGTTCAGGTGTGGCCGCTTCGGGTGCGGGCTCAGCGGGCGGCGACGATGTGGGTCCGGTCACGGCAGACATCCTGTCACGGCGCGACCACCGATGCCGTCGCCTGTTTCGCCCGGGATCAGGGATCTAAGGCGAATCTTGCGGAAAGATTCGACCGAGATCCCTGATCCGGCGTCTATCGGAGAGCGTCCACGGAAGGGCGGTCAGAGGTTTCCGCGGACCTCTTGCTCGCGCTCGATCGCCTCGAACAGGGCCTTGAAGTTGCCCTTGCCGAAGCCGAGCGAGCCGTGCCGCTCGATCAGCTCGAAGAACACGGTCGGGCGGTCCTGGACCGGCTTGGTGAAGATCTGCAGCAGGTAGCCGTCCTCGTCCCGGTCGACCAGGATGCGGCGCGCCTTCAGCTCCTCGATCGGGACCCGGACGACGCCGATGCGCTCGCGCAGCTCCGGGTCGTCGTAGTAGGAGTCCGGGGTGGCCAGGAACTCGACGCCGGCCGCGGCCATGGCGTCCACGCTCGCCAGGATGTCGTTGGTGGCCAGCGCGATGTGCTGCGCGCCGGGGCCGCCGTAGAACTCCAGGTACTCGTCGATCTGCGACTTGCGCTTGCCGACGGCCGGTTCATTGAGCGGGAACTTGACCTTGCGCGTACCGTTCGCGACCACCTTCGACATGAGCGCCGAGTAGTCGGTCGCGATGTCGTCGCCGATGAACTCCGCCATGTTCGTGAAGCCCATGACCTTGTGGTAGAACTCCACCCACTCGTCCATCTTGCCCAGTTCGACGTTGCCGACGACGTGGTCGACCGCCTGGAACCGGCGCTTGCCGGGGGCCACGATCGGGGCTCGCTCGATGAACCCGGGCAGGAACGGGCCGGTGTAGTTCGACCGGTCGACCAGCGTGTGGCGGGTGTCGCCGTAGGCCGCGACGGCGGCGTACCGGACCGAGCCGTGCTCGTCCTCGACGGTGGTGGGCTCCGTGAGACCGGTCGCGCCGCTGGCGGTCGCGTGGGCGTACGCGGCGTCGACGTCCGGCACCTCCAGCGCGATGTCCACGACGCCGTCGCCGTGCTTGGCGTGGTGGTCGGCGCCCGGGGCGGCGGCGTGCACCGCACCCCGCAGCACGAACCGGGCTGAGCCGCTGACCAGCACGTACTCGGCGTAGTCGCGGTAGCCCTGCTCGGGGCCGCGGTAGGCGACCAGGGTCATCCCGAAGGCGGTCGAGTAATAGTGCGCGGCCTGCTTGGCGTTGCCGACGAGGAACGCGACGTGGTCGACCGCTTTGACGGGGAAGACGTCCTGCTCATCGGCGGCCTCGTGGGCGGCCGGGATGGTCTGCGTGCTCATGGGGGTAGCCTGCGTCACACCGACCGGATGGGCAACCAGTACGGTGATCACTAGTCAAGTTGTGCAATCTGTATCGCTGAGCCGATGAGTAGGTGGACAAGATGCCTAGCGAGGTCGATGCTCTGGATGCCCGGCTGATCCGGCTGTTGAACGAGGAGCCGCGGATCGGCGTACTGGAGTGCGCCCGTCGCCTGGCGGTCGCCCGGGGCACCGTGCAGGCACGGCTCGACCGCCTGCAAGCGCGGGGCGTGATCACCGGATTCGGGCCGCAACTCGATCCCGCCGCCCTCGGGTACGCCGTCACCGCCTTCGTCACGCTGGAGATCCGGCAGAGCCGGGGACACGACGCGGTGGCTGAACATCTTGTCGCCATCCCGGAGGTCCTGGAGGTGCACACGATCACCGGATCGGGCGACCTCGTCTGCCGGGTCGTGGCCCGATCGAACGCCGATCTGCAGCGGGTGATCGACGGGATCGTGGGCTATCACGCCATCGTCCGCGCCTCGACGATCATCGCGCTCGCCGAGCAGATCCCCTATCGGGTCCTGCCGCTCGTCGAAGCGGCGGCCGCAGTAACTGGGTGATTCGCCCCAATATCACGTTGATCATGGACTGTCCGGTGGCGACACGCCGTCGAGTCAACGGTTAACTTCATGATCAACGGGCTGGTGGCGGATACCGTGTCCGCGTGGCCAAGGGGAGGTCGACCGCTTCGGGCTGGCTCGTCGCCGGTCTCCTTGTGCTGATCATCCTGGTGAGCACCGGCGTCTGGAATCCCTTCCCCGGCATCTGGAACTGGATCAACACCTCGGCCACGCTCGCCGACCCCGCGCCGAAATGGCAGGAGCGCCTCGGCGGCGTACCGGTCCACGTGCTCAACGGCGACGGCACGGTCATCGTCGAGCAGCGCGAATCCGTCGAAGGGCGGTCGCTCACCAACGGTGCGCACCTCTGGCAGCAGGAGGCCGACTGGACGGCGCTGGCCGGCTCGACCGGGCGTACCGTCGTGGTCACCGGCAAGTTCCTCGTCAAGGGCTACCGCGTGCTCGATCCGCGTACCGGCAACCAGCTGCGCAAGAACGACAAGGCCGCGGCGGTCTGGACCTTCTCCGACGCGATGATCGACGTCACCTGCCGCAACTCGCAGGACTGCGTCCTCACCGCCCGGGAGCCGGCCAGCGGTGACGAGAAATGGCGGGCCGACCTGCCCGGCGTCGGGTTCGTGCTCTTCGCCGACAACCCGGACCTGCCCGGCCTGCGCCCGTTCGAGGTCGACCAGGCCGACGGCTCGATCGCCGGGCTGAGCCGCATGCCCCGCTACCTCGGCTTCCCGATCGACGACGAGATCCACCTCGTCGACACGCGTACCGGGGAGGTGGTCAACGTGCTCAAGAACGCGAAGAACGAGCGCATCTATCTCGCCGGCGGCCGGGTGCTGCACAGCGAGGCCAAACCGATCTCGGGCGGCTGCGAACAACACCTCGTCGCCCGCGATCCGAACACCAACCGGGTCGTCTGGCGGCTCGACGGGTTCAACCTCGGCACCATCTCCGGCGCGGCCTGCGATCAGCGGTCCGAGCCGCGCGGCGCCGGATCCGCGCTGCTCGCCACCCGGCCCGACGGGCGCCAGGTCATGCTCGACGCGGCCGACGGCCGCCAGCTGCTGGTCGCCCCGGCGGGCGCGAAGATCATCGCAAGCGATGGGGTACGCGCAGTGGTGCGGTCGAAGGACGGCAAGACGCTCACGGCGTACCAGTTGGGCGAGTCCGACGTGTTGTGGAGCCGGAAGGCCGACCCCAAGGCGAGCGTGGCCGTCACGCGTACCCATATCGTGGTCTTCGATCGGAAGCCCGACCGGATCCGGGTGCTGGCGCCGGACAGCGGGCAGCCGGTCGTCGAGGCCGCGAGCGACGCGAAGGTGTTGACCCTGCTGCCGCAGGGGCTGTTGCTGGGCGACCGGCGGGATCTCGGCCTGCTGGCGTTCCCGAGCGTCCAGCCGTGAGGCACCGCTCCCGCTGGAGGCGACTGGCGGGTAGGTACTCTCATGTTCATGAGTTCCGGGGAGTTTGGGTACGCGCCGCTGCTGCCACTGGCGCCTGACGCGACCGAGTATCGGCTGATCACGGACGAGGGTGTGGACGTGGTCCGCGGTCCGGGCGGGCGCGACTTCCTCACCGTGGAGCCGGCGGTGCTCACCCAGCTGACCGCGGAGGCGATGCACGACATCGCCCATTTCCTGCGCCCGGCACACCTGACCCAGCTGCGGTCGATCCTCGACGACCCGCAGGCTTCGCCGAACGACCGGTTCGTCGCCCTGGACCTGCTGCGCAACGCGAACATCGCGGCCGGCGGCGTACTGCCGATGTGCCAGGACACCGGCACCGCGATCGTCATGGGCAAGCGCGGCCGCCACGTTCTCACCGACGGCGCCGACGAGCCTGCCATCGCGCGCGGCGTCTTCGAGGCGTACACCAAGCTGAACCTGCGGTACTCGCAGCTCGCCCCACTGTCCATGTGGGAGGAACGCAACACCGGCAGCAACCTGCCCGCGCAGATCGAGATCTTCGCCGAGGACCCCGACGGGCACCCTGACGCGTACAAGTTCCTGTTCATGGCCAAGGGCGGCGGTTCGGCGAACAAGTCGTACCTGTTCCAGGAGACCAAGGCCCTGCTCAACCCGACGCGGATGATGCAGTTCCTCGAGGAGAAGCTGCGCGCCATCGGGACCAGCGCCTGCCCGCCCTACCACCTGGCCGTCGTCATCGGCGGCACCAGCGGCGAGCACGCCCTCAAGACCGCCAAGCTGGCCTCGGCGAAGTACCTCGACGGGCTGCCCACCTCGGGATCGATGCTGGCGCACGGGTTCCGTGACGTCGAACTCGAAGCCGAAGTGCTGGAGCTGACCCGGAACTTCGGGATCGGCGCGCAGTTCGGCGGCCGCTACTTCTGCCACGACGTACGCGTCGTCCGGCTGCCCCGCCACGGCGCCTCGTGCCCGGTCGCGATCGCCGTCTCGTGCTCGGCCGATCGTCAGGCGGTCGCGAAGATCACGCCGTCGGGCGTCTGGCTGGAGCGTCTGGAGACGGACCCGGCCAGGTTCCTGCCGCACACCACGGCGGAGGACGTCAGTGAAGAGGTCGTCCACGTCGACCTCAACCAGCCGATGTCGGAGATCCGCAAGACCCTGGCGCAGTACCCGGTGAAGACCCGGCTCTCGCTGAACGGCCCGCTCGTCGTCGCCCGCGACATCGCCCACGCGAAGATCGCCGAGCGCCTCGACGCCGGTGAGCCGCTCCCGCAATACCTGCGCGACCACGCCGTCTATTACGCCGGACCGGCGAAGACGCCCGAGGGGTACGCCTCCGGCTCGTTCGGCCCGACCACGGCCGGCCGGATGGACTCCTATGTGGCCAAGTTCCAGGAGGCCGGCGGCTCCTACGTGATGCTGGCCAAGGGCAACCGGTCGCAGCAGGTCACCGACGCGTGTGCCAAGTTCGGCGGCTTCTACCTCGGCTCGATCGGCGGACCGGCCGCGCGCCTGGCCGCCGACTGCATCAAGCACGTCGAGGTCCTGGAGTACGCCGAACTCGGCATGGAAGCGGTGTGGAAGATCGAGGTCGAGGACTTCCCCGCGTTCATCGTCGTCGACGACAAGGGCAACGACTTCTACGCCGCGACGTCGCAGCCGGTGCTCACCATCGGCCGTCGCTGAGTCGCCTTGCGTAGCTCGGCTGGGACCAGTTCGGTGGGCTGAGCTGGGCTCAGCGGGCTCAGCTGAGGGCTTGGGCGATCGCGGCGGCGGCGGTGAGCAGGGGTTCGCGTACGGCGGCGGGGTCCAGCTCCCCTAGCGACACCACGCCGACGCTGGCCGAGATGCCTTCGACGCCGAGCACCGGGGCGGCCAGCCCGAACGCGCCCGGCTGCAACTCGCCCGCCGAGCGGCTCAGCTCGCCGGTGACGATGGCCTTCCCGGCCGCGCCCCGATCGAGGGGATGCCGGGAGCCGACCCGGTACGCCACGTGGAACATCGTGGAACTCGGTTCCACCACGGCGACGGCCACTGCTTCGGCCCCGTCGGCCAGGGTGAGATGCGCCGTCGCGCCGACCTGCTCGGCGAGCGTACGCAGAGCGGGCAGAGCGGCGTCGGCCAGCAGCGGTTGTGCTCGCCGAGCCAGGTGGATCAGGCCGATCCCCGGCAGGAGTCGACCGGCCGAGTCCCGGCGTACCATGCTGTGCTCGCCGAGGGTGGCGGCGAGCCGATAGACGACCGCGCGCCCGACGTTCAGCCGGTTGGCCGCCTCGGTCACGGTGACCCCGGCCGGGCTGTCCGCGACCAGGGTGAGCAGGCGCAGCCCACGATCGAGCGTCTGAGCGGTGTCCATGGCGCACAGAGTACGTTGGTCCGGTGATCACGACGGTGGCGTTCGACGCCGACTACACCCTCGTCGACCTGCTGCCCGCCGTGCTGGCCGGACTGGCCGCCGTCACGGCGGAGACCGGAGTTCCGGTGGAAGTGTTGCGGGCCGACGCCTCCGCGCACTGGGCGGCGACGCCAGAGCTGCCGGCGCGCGACATCCGGACCGCCGCGATGCGGCAGTCGCTGGCCCGCTACGGCCAGGAGGCGCGGCTGGACGATATGGCGGCGCTGTTCTTCGAGATCCGGTACGCCCAGAGCCGCCCCTATCCAGGCGTCGTCGAGCTGCTTGCCAAGCTGCGCAGCGACTTCCAACTCGGGTACGCCACGAACGCGAACAGCCGGGCGGATCTGGTCGGTCTCGGCGGGTCGTTCGCGTTCGAGATCTACGCGCTGCAGAACGGGGTTCCGAAGAAGCCGGACGCCGCCTTCTTCCACGCGGTGCTCGCCGCGGCGAAGGCCGACCCGGCGGAGGTCGTCTACGTCGGCGACACGTACGCTCATGACGTGGTCGGCGCGGCGGCGGTCGGGCTGCGGACGGTGTGGCTCAACCGGGCCGGCGATCCCGTACCCGGCTCGGTCGTGCCGGACGCCGTGATCGACTCGCTCGACGAGCTTCCGGCGGTGCTTTCTCGCTGGAACGCCGCCTGACTTCTTCATGCGGATCACGGTTACGCATGTGATTCCGCGCCAAGATCACATGCATGACCGTGATCTGCATCGACCGACGGGGTGGTGCGGTCCCGCTGTCGCTGGGCGCTTTGACTATCCTTGACGGGTGACGCTGAGACTCTTCGACACCGCAACCCGGTCGGTGCGCGACTTCGTGCCGCGCGTACCCGGCAAGGTTTCGATGTATGTCTGTGGTCTCACCGTGCAGTCGCCGCCGCACATCGGGCACCTTCGCTCCGGCGTCAACAACGACGTGCTGCGCCGCTGGCTGATCCACAACGGGCTGGCCGTCACCTATGTCCGGAACATCACCGACATCGACGACAAGGTGCTGGCCAAGGCGGTCGAGCAGGACAAGCCGTTCTGGTCCATCGCGTACGCGAACGAGGTGCGCCTAGAAGCGGCGTATCGGGCGTTGAACGTCGCCGCGCCGACGTATGAGCCGCGGGCGACCGGGCACATCCCGGAGATGATCGAGCTCATCCAGATCCTGATCGAACGCGGTCACGCGTACGCCGCCGAGGACGGTTCCGGCGACGTCTACTTCGACGTCAAGACCTACCCCGAGTACGGTGCGCTCTCCGGCCAACGGGTCGACGAGATGCTGCCCGCCGGGGACGCCCCGGACCGGTCCAAGCGGGACCCCCGTGACTTCGCGCTCTGGAAGGGCGTCAAGGCGGGCGAGCCGGAGAACGCGTACTGGCCGTCGCCTTGGGGCCGGGGCCGCCCGGGCTGGCACATCGAGTGCTCGGCGATGACCTGGCGCTATCTGGGCGCCGAGTTCGACCTCCACGGCGGCGGCCTGGACATCTCCTTTCCGCACCACGAGAACGAGATCGCCCAGTCCCGGTCGGCCGGGCTGCCGTTCGCCCGCTACTGGGTGCACAACGCGATGCTCAACCTGGGCGGCAGCAAGATGGCCAAGTCCGTCGGCAACGTGCTCGACGTCGAGGCGATCAAGCAACTCGGCGTACGCCCGATCGAACTGCGCTACTACCTCAGCGCGGCGCACTACCGGTCGATCATCGAGTACTCCGAGGAATCGCTGCGCGAGGCGGCCACCGGCTTCCAGCGGATCGAGGGCTTCATGCAGCGCGCGACCGAGGTCGTGGGCGAGGTCGAACCGTCGGTGTTCTGCGCCGAGTTCGCCGAGGCGATGGACGACGACCTGAACACGTCGGCCGCGTTCGCCGCGATCCACGACGTGGTGCGCGAAGGCAACACCGCGCTCGCGGCCGGCGAGACGAAGGCGGCCGCCGGGGCGCTGGCGAGCGTCCGCGCGATGCTCGGCGTCCTCGGGCTCGACCCGCTCGACCCGGCCTGGGCGCAGGGCGATTCGGCGAGCGGCGGCCTGCGATCCACTGTGGACGCGCTTGTCGCGCTCGCTCTCCAGCAGCGGGCCGCCGCCCGCGAACGCAAGGACTGGGCCGCCGCAGACGCGGTCCGCGACCAGCTCAAGCAGGCCGGCGTCCAGGTCGAGGACACCCCGCACGGCCCGCGATGGACGATCGGAAGTGACAAGTAATGCCCGGCAACTCCCAGCGTCGCAACGCGCGTACCACCTCGAAGAAGGGCGCGCCGGGCGGGTCGGGCGGCAAGGGCCGCGACACGCTCAAGGGCCGGGGCAAGACCCTGCCCGCTGACGAGCGCCCGTGGCACAAGGGCTACTCGGGGACCGAGAAGCTGCCCTCGAAGACCGCGTGGAAGCAGGACAAGGAGCGCAAGGCGGCCGCGGCCGAAGGCCGCGCGCCCAAGATCGGCAAGCCCGGCTCGAAGGACACCACCTGGGGCAAGAGCGGCACCGGCAAGGGCGCCCCGGTCAAGCGCACCGCCAGCCGCACTCCCGTCTCGCGCGGCCCGAAGGTCGCGCCCGGCCGCCGGTCGGCCACCCCGAAGGACGCTCCCGAGCTGCTCGTCGGGCGCAATCCGGTGGTCGAGGCGCTGCGCGCGCACGTCCCGGCCACCGCGATCTACGTGGCCCTCGGCATCGACATCGACGAGCGGGTTTCCGAGTCGGTACGCACAGCGGGCGATCGCGGCATCCCGTTGCTCGAGGTCAGCCGGGCGGAGTTGGACCGGCTGACCGGCGGCGTGCTGCACCAGGGCATCGGAATCCAGGTGCCGCCGTTCGCGTACGAACCCTTCGAAGATCTGCTGAACGCGGCGCTGGAGCAGCCCACGGCCCCGCTGCTGGTGGCGCTGGACGGGGTGACCGACCCGCGCAACCTGGGCGCGGTCATCCGATCTGCCGCCGCTTTCGGAGCGCATGGGGTGTTCGTGCCGGAACGCCGGGCTTCCGGGATCACCGCGACCGCCTGGCGCACCAGCGCGGGCGCGGCGGCCCGAGTGCCGGTCTCCCAGGTCACCAACCTGACCCGGGCGCTCAAGCAGGCCCAGCAGGAGGGGTTCACCGTCGTCGGACTGGACGCCGACGGCGAAACCGACCTCTACAACCTGGAAGCGGCGGTCGGCCCGCTCGTGATCGTGGTCGGCTCGGAGGGGCGCGGGCTGTCCCGTCTCGTCGGGGCCACCTGTGACCTGCGAGTGAGCATTCCGATGGCGTCGACGGTGGAGTCCCTGAACGCTTCGGTGGCCGCCGCGGTGACACTGGCCGAGGTCGCTCGGCGTCGCACGGAATAGTCCGATTCATCCGGGGGTAACAACACCGGGTGACAGATCTCAGGCATCGGCCGCACACCGAGGAGTCCACGGCCGACCTGGTACGCCAGGCGACCGAGCAGATCAGCACGCTCGTTCGGCAGGAGATGCAGCTGGCCCGGACCGAGCTGGCCGAAAAGGGCAAGCGCGTCGGTCTGGGCGTCGGGCTGTTCGCCGGCTCCGGCGTGGCTGTGTTCTACGCCGTCGGCGCCCTGCTCGTCGCGGCCGGACTTGCGCTCGCCTTGGTCATGCCGGGCTGGCTGGCCGCGCTGATTGTCGGCGTCGTGCTGCTGATCGTGGCCGGGGTGGAGGCACTCCTCGGCCGGGGCCAGGTCAAACGGGGTACGCCGTTGACCCCGAACCAGACGGTCGACAGCGTACGGGCCGACCTCAACCAGGTGAACGAGGCCTTCGGCGAGAGGAACTCCCGATGACCGCGCACGACATGCCCACCCACAACGACATGCCCAGGCACGACGGTCAACCGAAACCGATGAGCGTCGCGGAGTTGAGCGGCGAGATCGCGCAGACTCGGCAGGCCCTGGGCGAGACCGTCCGGGCGCTGGCGGCCAAGGCTGACGTGAAGAGCCGTGCCGGCGACTTCGTCCAGGAGACCCGGGAGCGAGCGTCGGACTCGGTCCGGGCGCACTGGACACAGCTCACCGCGATCGGCATCGGCGTACTCGCCGCTGTCGGCGCTGTCCTGATCTGGCGTAACCGTGAGGCGGTGAACTCGTGATGGTGATCCCCGACCCGCTGAGCCCGACGCGGCCCGATCCGCTGCCCGATCCGTTCCCGGTACCGGACCCGGCCCCGCTGCCGAAGCCGGAGCCGGAACCCGAGCCGCCGGCCCCGGAACCGCAGCCGGCTCCGCTGCCCGGACTGTCCGGGTAGGACTCGGCTACTCGCTGGTCCTCAGCAGTCCTCAGTAGTACTCGCCCAACGGCACGTCGCACCACTGCCCGCCGATGCGACGCAGGACGAGGTCGTGCTCGTAGTCCGGCGTCGGCCGGCCGCGCTCGACCTCGTCGGCGTAGGCCTCGGAGTCGTCCTTCGGGATGTAGCCCAGGGCTTCGCCCTCGGCCAGGGACAGGAAGCGCCGGGTGTTCCGGCTGATGCCCCAGAGCCGGCGGAACCCGGGCGACTCCACGGCGAGGCAGGCCTCGAACATGCTCGTCGCGTCGTCGGGCGACAGCCACAGCCCGAGCGAGCGGACGTCGGTCGGCTGCGGCATGCACATCCCGATCCGGGGGCAGAGCACGTCGATCCCGTACCGGTCGGCGTACAGGCTGGCCATCGCCTCGCCGGCGACCTTGCTCCAGCCGTAGAGGGTGTCCGGGCGGCCGGGCGCGTCGGCGGGGAACCCCTCCGGCGGCGCGTCGACGCGGTCGAGGAAACCCGCCACGTGGTTCGACGACGCGAAGATCACTCGGCCTACGCCGCCCCGCCGCACGGCCTCGAAGAGGTTGTACGTCCCGAGAGCATTGTTCTCCAGCACGTCGGAGATGCTGGACTCCCGGCTCTGGCCGCCCAGGTGAATGACGACGTCGGCCCCGGCGACCACGGATTCCACGGCGGCCAGGTCCGTGAGCGTGCCGGTGGAAACCTCGGCGTCCTCGCCGGGCGCGGCGGGCTCGGGCGGGACGATGTCGACCAGCCGGAGCGTTCGCCCGGGGCGGGCCAATCGCTGACGGAGGAGGCGGCCGACCTTGCCGGCCGCGCCGGTGATCACGACGGTCTGCGACATGCCGCCCAGCATAGGGCACGTTCGCCGTACTTGAACAGCATCCACATATGTGGACAGCGGCCCATTCCGCTTTAGCGGCAGCTCACCTTGCTCCGGCGGCAGCTCACCTTGCTCCGGCGGCGGCTCGCCCTGCTTTGGCAGCGGATCAGGGATATGCCGCGGATCTTGGGCCAAGATCCGC
>NZ_JBFBAZ010000167.1:0-15070 GCF_040682475.1 Hamadaea sp. NPDC051192 | reverse complement strand
GGTCGGTCGGCCCGGCCAGCGCGAGCGCGGCCAGGCAGTCGGCGACGTCGTCCCGGGCCACCAGCGACATCCGGCCGCCGCCGGTGGGCAGCCGGACCGTGCCGTCCACGGCGACCTGCCGGACGAGCCCGCCGAAGAACTCGGCGAACAGCCCGGCGCGGGCGATGGAGTACCGCAGCCCGCTCGACCGCAGGACCTGCTCGGAGTAGCCGTTCGTGTGCGCGTAGCAGAACGGGGAGTCCAGGTCGGCGTCCAGCCCGCTGAGCAGCACGACGTGGCCGACTTCGGCCTCCACCGCCGCCCGGAGCACGTTCTGGTGGTGCAGGATCACCTTCGCGGCTTCGCCGTCGCTCGACACGAAGACCAGGGTGTCGATTCCGGTCAGCGCGGTACGCAGCGCCGCGACGTCGTCGTAGGGAGCCACGCGCCGAGTCAGCCCGATGACCTCGTGCTCACCGGCTTCGGTCAGCCGCTGGGCGACCCGTCCGCCCACCCGGCCGGTGCTGCCGGTGATCGCGATCTTCATCGTCCCACCCTAGCCGCCTGCCCGCTACGGTTGGTTCATGCCCAGCCCCGTACGCGCCCGCCTGCGCGACGGCGCCGCCGCTCTCCTTGTGATCGTGCTCTTGGTGGTCGAGCTGCGGAACCTCGACGTGGACGACGACTGGCCGCAGCTGCTCGTCGGTCTCGGACTGACCGCGATCGCGTACGCGGCCGCCCGGCGCGCCCCGGTCTGGACCCTGGCGGCGGGTTCGGCGGCGATCCTGGCCATCCCGATCGGCTCGTCCGAGCTGCCGGCCTGGCCGGTCGTGCTGTCGGTGCTCACCGCGCTGGCCGTCGGCCGCCGGATGGACCGGACCGCCCCCGCCGCTGCCGTCTTCGGGCTGGTCGCCGTGGCCGGGCTCGTCCTCGCCGCCGCCGGGCTGGGCGACCTCTGGGCGTGGATCGACACGCTCGTGCCGCTGGCCGTGTTCGCGGTGCTGCCCTGGTGGGCCGGGCAGTACGCCCGGCAGCGAGCCGCGCTCGTGGAGGCCGGTTGGCAGCGGGCCGACCAGCTCGAACGTGAACGGCAGCTGGTCGCCGAGGAGGCCCGGCTGCGGGAACGGAACCGGATCGCCCGGGACATGCATGACTCGCTCGGGCACGATCTCAGCCTGATCGCGATGCGCGCGGGCGCGCTCGAAATCGATCCGCGGCTGTCCGACGATCATCGAGCGGCCGCGGCCGACGTACGCGTCGCCGCCGCGGACGCCACCGATCGGCTCCGGGAGATCATCGGCGTGCTCGGTGGCGGCCGCGCCGGCCCTGAGCCCGCGCCGACCGAGCCCCACGTGCCGGACCTGGCCGACCTCGTCCGGCGTACGCGGGACTCCGGGATGGCGGTGTCGCTCAGTGGCACTGCCGTCGACGACCTGCCGGCGATGGGACGGCTCTCGGCGTACCGCATAGTGCAGGAAGGCTTGACCAACGCGGCGAAACACGCGCCGGGCGCGGCCGTGACCGTCGACACGCGGCGCGTTGGAGATCGGGTGACGGTGACCGTGCGTAATGGTCCGGGCGGGCCGGCGTCCGTGGAGCCAGGCGGCATGGGGCTGGCTGGGCTGCGGGAACGGGCGCGGCTGGCGGGCGGGACGGTGCGCGCCGAGCCGCGCGGCGGCGGTTTCGAGGTGATCGCCGAGTTGCCCGTGCACGGCGGGCCGCCGGTCCTGGAACAGCCGCCACCAGCGCGGGAGTCGGCGCGCCGATCAGTGCGCCGGACGCTCTGGGGCGGCCTGGCGGTGCAGCTCGCGGCGTTCACGGTGATCGGCGTCATCGTGCTCGGCCTGCGCGTGCACGAGGTGACGACGTCCTTAGTGGATGCCGAGACCTACCGGTCGTTTCAGCTGGGGCAGGGGCGCGCCGAGCTAGGCCTGCCCGCGCACGAGGTCGACGGACGGCCGGACGTGCCGGAGCCGCCGATCCCAGCCGGGGCGGAATGCGAGTATTACCGGGTGAGCGACGACCTGTTCGGCGGCCCGATCGACGTCTACCGGCTGTGCTTCCGCGACGGGCGGCTCGTCGGCAAGGACCACATCCCCGGAGTCGCCGAGACCTCCGCTGAGACTCCCGGAGCCGCTGAATGATCCGGCTGCTGGTCGCCGACGACGAGCCGATGTTCCGGTCCGGCGTACGGGCGATCCTGGCGACCGACCCGGGCATCGAGATCGTCGCCGAGGCGGCCGACGGGCGCGAGGCCGTCGAGCTGGCCCAGCGGCATCGGCCCGACGTGGCCCTGCTGGACATCCGGATGCCGAAGCTCGACGGGCTGGCCGCGGCCCGCGAGATCCGGCGGGGAACGCCGCAGATCGCCGTCCTGATGCTGACCACGTTCGGCGAGGACGACTACATCTCCGGCGCGCTGGCGGCGGGCGCGGCCGGTTTCCTACTCAAGTCCGGCGATCCCCGGGAGCTGCCGGCCGGCGTACGCGCGGCGGCGGAGGGCGCGGCGTTCCTGTCGCCCCGCGTCGCGCGCAGGGTCATCGCCCACCTCGGCGGCGATCAGCTCGGCCGGGTCACCGAGGCCCGCGCCCGGGTGCTTCAGCTGTCCGGCCGGGAACGGGAGGTGCTCGCCCTGATCGGCGCGGGACTGTCCAATCAGGAGATCGGCGAGCGGCTGTTCCTCGGGGCGGGCACGGTCAAGACCCACGTCAGTTCGATCTTGACTCGGCTCGGTCTGCGTAACCGGGTGCAGGCCGCGATCCTGGCGTACGAGGCCGGGCTGTCCGGCGGCGCAGGAGACGGGTCACCTCCACCACCACAGTGATCGACACGGCGATCCCGAGCCCGAGCAGCAACCCGCGCAGCGGATCGTCCTCGAAGGCCCGGCCGCCGAGATACCCGATCAGGCCCGAATAGAGGGCCCAGGAGACCGCGGCGATCGCGTCGAACAACGCGAACCTCCGGCGTGGGTACGCCGCCGCACCGGTCGTCATGGTGGCCGCCGTCCGGCCGCCGGGGATGTACCGGGCGACGACCAGCAGCAGTCCCCCACGCTCCTGGAGCGCCCTCGACGCCCATTCGTACGCCGCCCGCCGCTTGCTGCCCGGCGGCATCCGGCGTAGCAGGCCCTGCCCGGCGGTCCGGCCGATCTGGTAGGAGACGTGGTCGCCCGCGAACGCGCCCGCCGCGGCGACCAGGATCACCAGCGCCAGGTTGGGCTGTCCCCCGGCGGCGAACACTCCGGCGGTGATCACCATCGTCTCGGCCGGCACCACCGGGAAGAACGCGTCCAGCACGGCGACCGCGAACAGCACCAGGTAGACCCAGGGTGAGGCGGCCGCCGACTCCAGGATGTGCATCATGCGACCGACGCTATGGATCTTGGCGAGCCGATGCCCCCGCCGAAGGTCGGTCGCGACCCTGAGCTTCCTCAGGGTCGCCGACCCCTGCTGCCGGCCCTGCAGAAGTCACGACCCTGCAGAAGTCACGACCCTGCAGAGGTGACGGCCCTGTGGGAAGAGTCTCGCGTGCTTGACCGGAGCGCGACGGCAGGCCGACCGTGAAGGGCATGACCACGCCGGATCTCGACGAAGACATGCCGGCCGACCTCGCCCGGCTGCGCAACCTCATCTCCTGCGAGCTGTACGACCAGTTCTCACTGCGCCAGGACCAGTTCGACCAGGCCGACATCCCGGAGATCGCCTACGCGATCGCCCGGCGCGCGCACCGGGCCTTCCGCATCGAATGGTCGCCATTGTGGCAGGACGACACCGACGACGACCTGGGCAGCCCCGACGCCGCCACGTTCCACGGGTCGGCGTGCCCGGCCGAGCGCTACCCGATCTTCGACCACGGCTGGCCGCGCCACCCCTGACCGCTCACTTCTCGTGGTCGGCCAGCCAGGCGGCGTAGTCGGCCACCGCGCGGTCCAGGGCGTACTCCGGCTCGAACCCGGTGTCCGCGCGCAGTCGCGCCACGTCCAGCGCGGCCTGCGTCTCGCCGCCGTCCGTCAGCGCGATCCGGGCTCCGGGCACCACGCGCGTGATCGCCGCTGCCAGCTCCCGGTTCGAGGTCACCCGGCCGCTGCCGATGTTGTACGCCGAATGGCGCAGTTCGGCGGCGGTGACCAAGCGGGCCACGGCGGTGCCGCAGTCCTTGGCGTACAACATGTCTATGGCGTCGTCCGCAGGCGCGGCCGGCTGCTGTCCGCGGACGACTTGGTGGATCAGCTGGGGCG
Source organism: Hamadaea sp. NPDC051192 (assembly GCF_040682475.1). Classification (NCBI taxonomy): domain Bacteria; kingdom Bacillati; phylum Actinomycetota; class Actinomycetes; order Micromonosporales; family Micromonosporaceae; genus Hamadaea; species Hamadaea sp. NPDC051192. Next base: position 10,854 of record NZ_JBFBAZ010000167.1, on the reverse strand, counting down.
CGGCGAAGAAGGGCGACGCGGGCCGGCCGAGCGGTCCCCAGATCGCGCCGACGCGGGCCGTGACCGACGGGACCTCGCGCTGGACCGCGGCCACCGTCTCCATGATCTTCTTCGCGGCCGGGATGGCGTGCGGGCTCGCGACCGGCAGCGGGACGTCCTCGCGGTAGTACCCGTCGTCGGGCGTCACGCCCGCGTAGACGCCGATGCTGCTCGCCAGCACGACGCGCTCGACGTTCCACTCGTACGCCGCCCGCAGCACGGTGAACAGCGCGAGCGTGTCGGCCCAGAGCTTGTCGAGAGTGGACCCGTCGCCGAGGCCGGCGGCGGCGAGGTGGACGACGCGGGTGATCGGGAAGCGCCGGCCCAGCTCGCGCACACTTGCCGGGTCGGTCACGTCCACGGGCGACGGTCCGCGCCGCTGCGCGATCACCACGTCCTCGCCCAGATCACACAGCGCTTGAGTGACGTGCGTGCCGAGGAAGCCGCCGCCACCGGTTACCAGGATCATGAGGGTGCTCCAAATCGTTAGCCTGCTAACGATCATACACTGAGCGGGTGACCGACGTGATCCGGCTGCTCACCCGAGCCCAGAAGCTGCTGCGCACCACCACCGACGCCGCGATGCAGGAACACGGCGTACGCATCGGCCAGAACCTGGTCCTCGAAGTGCTGTGGGACACCGACGGGCTGACCCCGGGCGACCTCGCGACCCGGCTCGACGTCGCCACCCCGACCGTGGTCAACACCGCCGCCCGCATGGAAGCCGCGGGCCTGCTCGAACGCCGCCGCGACCCGGACGATCGCCGGCTCGTCCGGCTCTACCTCACCCCGAAGGCACGGGCCGCCGAGGCGCCCATCGCCGAGGCTCGCCGGGAGATCGCGGCACGGGCGCTCGCGGCGGTGACGCCGGCCGAACTGTCGCACTTGGAGAGCGCGCTGACGAAGATCGTCACCGCCCTCTCCCCACCCCCACCCCCACCGCGTTCCCCTTCGCGTTCCCCACTCCCTTCGCGTTGATCATGGAGTTAACTGCGGTGTCGACGGTGTGTCGTAGCTGGAAAGTCCATGATCAACGGACGGGGCGGCGGGGCTAGCTCAGGGAGTCGGCGACGGCGCCGCTCACTGCGGTACGCGTCGCGTCGTCGCCCGAGGCGGAGACCACCGACACGTTGCCGACGCCGGGCGCGGGCGTCGAGCCGCCCGAGACGACGATGACGAACTTCTGGTTCGGGCTCTCCCGGGCCACCGCGCTGACCGTCTCCACCGGCAGTTTCCCGGTCGCGACGATCACCGCGCACTTGCCCAGGACCAGCGTGTTGACGAAGGTACGCCCGTTCGTCACGTCCTGGGGTCCGGCGATGGACAGGAAGCGGACCTGGCCGAGCGTCTTCAGCGAGGCGTCCTGCATACCCGCCCACACCGGTTTCGCCTCCGCCGAGTTGATCCCCGCCGAGTCGGTCAGCAGGCAGGCGCTGACGTCGCGGTACTGGCGTGCCCGCGGTTCCTCCTCACCACCCGGCCAGAGCACGAAGGCAGCGATCACGATCAGGATCAGGCCACCGCCGGCCAGCCAATACCAACGGCGTACGCCCTCGAACAAGCGCGCGAACATGCGCGGAAGGATATCGGTTCCGGCCCCGGTAATGTCAGACCGTGATCATTCGAGATGCCGTCCCCGGCGACTGGCCGCAGATCTGGCCGTTCTTCTCCGCCATTGTCGCCGCCGGGGAGACCTACGCGTACCCGGAGGATCTGACGCCGGAGTCGGCGCGTCCGCTGTGGATGGAGACGGCGCCCGCGCAGACCGTCGTGGCCGTCGACGAGGACGGCACGGTGCTCGGCTCGGCGAAGTTCGGGCCGAACCGGCCGGGCCGGGGCGCGCACATCTCGACCGCCAGCTTCATGGTGAACCCGGCCGCGCAGGGCCGCGGCGTCGGGCGGGCACTCGGGGCGTACGCGTTGACGTGGGCGCGCGAGCAGGGCTATCACGGCATGCAGTTCAACGCGGTGGTCGAGACCAACGAGGCGGCCGTCCACCTGTGGCAGGCGCTCGGCTTCCAGATCATCGGCACGGTCCCGGACGCGTTCCGGCATCCGCATCACGGGCTGGTCGGCCTGCACGTGATGTACCAGCCGCTCCAGTAGGTCCACTCCGGTAGGTCCACTCCCCTGCTCACCGCACCGAGATCAGCCCGTCGCAGATGGTCGGATCGAACTGGTCGCACCGTCCTCCGGTGTCCTTGTCGGTGAAGTCGCGGGTCGTCAGCAGTCCGCCCTCCGCGTCGCGGATGTCGAGCTGGGTGTCGAGCCCGGCCGGGGTGTCCAGCCAGCCGACACCGTTGGCGAGCGAGAAGCCCACGAAGTGACCGGTCACGTCGGTGAACTCGGCTCGTGCCGCTGCCGGGGGTGCTAGGACGTAGACGCGATCGTCGACGCTCGCGGAGAACGAGGGCAGCCGTACCATGATCGCCGCCTGCTCCGGGGGTCCTGCCACGCCGGTGCTGAACGGGTTCTCCCGCGCATCGGTGTTGCCGGTGTCGAAGACGACGGTCGAGTACGGGCCGCCGCCGTCGGCGGTGATCGCCTGGACCACGACGGCGTACGCCTCGCCCTGACTGGTGCCGGGCATCGAGATCCGGTCGCTCCACAGCACGCGGAACCGCGCGTCCGGGCCGGCGATCCCCGTCTCGTTGGCGAGGTAGTTCGCGGCGGCCTGCACATAGGACGCCGGGACGGTGGTTCCGCGCCCGAACACCGGCTGCACGTCGACCGTCACACTGACCTTGGGCGGTCTGCCGGCCTCGCCCTCCCAGATCACCTTGTCCCCCACGCGTACGCGCAGCCGCTCCAGATGCGTCAAGTCCGCGTACGCGACGAAGCCCTGGTCGGCGGCGACCGGGTCCCACGTCCGCCGGACGCCCGTCGAGCTGTAGACCGAGGTCGCCCGGTCGATGCCGGCGCCCGCCGGGCCGAGGAGCAGGTAGGTCTCCGACCGGTCGAGGCCCGTCTTCGCGGTGTTGGTGGCCACGACCGCGGTCTCCAGTTCCCCGGAGCCGCTCGCGTAGAGGGAGCTGGGATCGTCGCCGATGGAGCCCTGGAGGAGCGCCCTCAACGGCCGGCCGTCGAGCCCGGCGACCACGGCGATCCGGCGAGACCCGATGTCCCCCGCGAACAGCACCTTGATCAGGTCGGGATCGGACGGCAGGTACGGCCCGCCCGGTCCCCGGTCCCGGTTCACCGCGGCGGCGGCCCGTTCCCGGAGCTCACGTAGGAACTCCTGGTCGCCCGCGAGGCTGCCCCGGGTCGGGGAGTTCAACAGGGGCGCGACCGCGGCCGGTGGCGGGCCGGGGACCGGGTCGTAGGTCCGCTGGATCGGCCAGAACGCCGGGGACGCGCTGATCAGCGCCACCGCGGCGGCTGCGGCGACCACGGTGAGGCCACGGGATCGGCGGCGGGTCCGGCGACGGCTCAGCAGCCGGGCGTACGGCTCCGGCCGGGCCTCGACTGTCGCGGCCCGCTCCCGGAGGGTCCGCCGCAATTCGTCGATCATCGCCGTCCTCCGATCCCGCCGACGCCCAGCGGCAGCGGCTCGCCCAGCAGGTCCCGCAACCGGGCGAGGCCGCGCGAGGCGTGGCTCTTCACCGTGCCCAGGCTCATCTCCAGCACCTGCGCGGTCTCCGCCTCGGACAGGTCCTCCCAGTACCGCAGCACCAGCACGGCCCGCGTCCTGGCCGGCAGGCGACCGAGGGCGAGCCACATCGCGTCGCGCTCCTCGATCGCGGTGTCCCGGACGGGCCGATCGGGCAGGACCGCGGTCAGGATCTCGCGGATGGGCCTGCGCCAGATGTTGGCGAGCTGGTTGACCATGATCCGGCGGATGTACGCCTCCGGGTGGTCCATCCGCCGCCACCGGGGCAGCGCCGCCAGCAGGGCCGCCTGCAGGAGGTCCTCGGCGCGGTCCGGCGACCCGCACAGCAGGTACGCCGTCCGCAGCAACGCGGTGTAGCGCTGCTCCACGAAGGCACGGAACTCGTCGTCGGGCATCGGCTCGCTTTCTGGTCGCCTCTACCGTTACGAACACGCGACCGTCGCGAAAGGTTGAGTCGATCGGAAGTCTTGTCGACTCGACACGACGTCCGGTGACCTCGGAGAAGGCTGCGAACCGGTAAATTCTCGACATATGACGCAAATGCTCGATCGCGCTCCCGCGGACAGCTGCCAGGCAGTGGCGACGGACTTCCAGGCGGAGCCCGAGGAGGCCGCCGAACGGCTCGAACACTGCGCCGCCCGGCTCGCCGCGCTCGGCGTACGCGTGGACGGCGCGGGCGGGCTGCGGCGGCTCACGCTGCCGGGTGGCGGCTCGGCGACGCTGGCCCTGACCCGCCCGGCCGACCTGCGCGGCCACCACGCCGGTACGCACACGCTGCTGCTGATCGTCGAAGACGCCGACGGAGTCAGCGGGGCCGATCGGGCGACGATCGAGGCGATGATCCGGGTCGTCGAGGAGGTCTCGTTCACGGCGTACGAGTCGGCTGCCCTGGACGCGCAGCTGCCCCTGATGCTGGGCATGGCGGAGGACTATCGCGCCCGCCAGCCGCTGGCCGGGGTGGCGCTGATCCTCACCGGGCATTTCGTGACCGACCTCGTGCCCATGGTGGACGCGGCGATCGCGCTCGGGGTGCCCGCCGAGTCCATCACCGTGTTGCGCAAGGAGTACGCGTACAAGATGCGCCGCCGGATCGACGCCTCCCTGGCCGCGCGCGGGGTGCGGACCTGGCCGGTCGGGCAGGTCGCGGAGGCTGTGCGGGACCACGCGGAGCGCGCCGCGACGCTGGGCCTGCGATGTCTGGCGATCGACGACGGCGGATACATCCTGCCCGCGCTGCTGACCGAGGCGGCCGACGTGCAGGCTGCTTATGTCGGCGTGGTCGAGCAGACGATGTCGGGCATCTTCAAGCTGGAGCCGTTCGCGGCGTTGCCGGTGCCGGTGCTGGCCGTGGCGCAGTCCCGGCTGAAGGCGTCGATCGAGTCGACCTGGATCGCCGACACCGCGATCTTCAACATCCTCGACATCCTGCCGGACGAGAAGCCCGAGGGGCAGCCGGCGCTGATCCTCGGCTACGGCAACATCGGCGCGGCTATCGCGGGAATCCTGCGCAATCGGGGTATGCGGGTGGCGGTCTACGACCGGGACCTCGTCCGCCTGATCAGCGCGCACGAGACCGGCTACCTGACCGGGACGTCCCTGACGGATCTGCTGGCCGAGCACCGGCCGCTGCTCGTGATCGGCACGACCGGGCGGACGAGCCTGACCGAGGAGCACTACGCGGTGCTGCGCCGGGACTGCTTCCTGGCCTCGGTGTCGAGCCGCAACACCGAGTTCGACCTGCCCGCGCTCGCGGCGCGCGCCGAGTCCGTCGTGGACCTCGGCCGGATCGGCTACCGCTACCGGCTCGGCGATCACGTCAACGTGACCGTGCTGGCCGACGGATACCCGGTCAACTTCCATCAGGCCGACAGCGTGACGAAGTCCCATTCGGACCTGATCTGCGCCGCGCTGCTGCTCGGCGCGTGTGTGCTGGCCGACAACGGGCACGGGTTCGTCAACGGGCACAACGTGGCGCGCACCGACGCGGTGCTGGACGCCAGCGGGCTGCTCACCGCGTACTACGAGCTGTACGGGCCGAAGAGCGACGCCCCGGCCATCGGGCGGTCGCTCAATCCCGAGCTCTACCGGCCGCGCCCGCTCGGCATCACGACGTGTGATGTGCTGGCCCGGACGTGCGGATGAGAAGGAGACCTCGATGACTCAGCCGGACCTCGCCCGTGTCCTCGGGCTGCAGCCGCACCCGGAGGGCGGGTGGTTCGCCGAGACTTGGACGACGGCGCAGCAGTTCCAGCCTGAGGGCTACCCGGGACCCCGGGCGGCCTCGGGCGCGATCTACTTCCTGCTGCGGCCGGGCGAGGAGTCCCGGTGGCACACCGTGCGCTCGGACGAGTTGTGGCTCTGGCATCGCGGCGGGGCGCTGGACCTGATCTTCGGCGGGGACGGCGACGAGCCGGCGGATCCGGTCGTCGTGCGGCTCGGCCCGGACATCGCCGCGGGCGAACGGCCTCAGCTGCTGGTCCCGGCCGGCGTCTGGCAGGCCGCGCGGCCCGCCGGCGGCCAGGAGGTCCTGGTCAGCTGCGTGGTGGCGCCGGGCTTCCACTATGACGACTTCCGGCTGCTGCCGGCGGCCGCGCCGGTCTCCGGCACGCTCATCCGCTCGTACGCCAGCGGCACCGTCCCGCGTCCGGTCGCCGACGTGTGGCGCGACGTCGCCCGGTTCGGCGACGTCGCCGCGTGGCATCCACGGATCGCGAAGTCCGCACTGGACCCCACCGGAGCGGTACGCCATCTCGTGACCGCCGACGGCGAGGTCGTCGAGGAGCGGCTCGTCGCACTCGACGACCGGCAGCGGACCTTGGCGTACGTGTTCGTCCGCAGCCCGTACGCCGTCGAGGACTACCGGGCGACGATGCGGGTCACGGAGATCCCGGGAACGGCGACGACCCTGGTCGAGTGGTGGGCCGACTTCCGTCCCGCCGATCAGGGAACCGACTGGTGGGCCTTCTTCGGCCGGGAGATCTTCCAGCCCGGCATCGACGGGCTGGCCGTGTCTCCACGGTGATCAGCGTTCGAAGCGTGATCAGCGTTCGAAGCGCCATCGGGTCGCGCCGTAGGGCTCGGCGGTCGCGACTCCCACAACGGTGTGGATGGTGAACCGGTACACGTGCCACGGCGGCGGCCCGGCGCTCGGCGCGCTGTACGCCGCGGTGAGCCCGTCGCCGTCCACTTCGCACGGCCAGCCGCCGACCCGGTAGCCCTCGGCGACCCGCTCCAGCGTCTCCGGATCGGTCAGCCGGGCGGCGACCCCTTCGAGGACGACGTCGATGCCGGGCAGCCGGGCGGAGATCGTGCACATCGGATTCCGGGCGAGGTCGCGGGCCTTACGGGTGGTGGGGCTGCTGGTGAAGTACATCGCGCCGGCGAGCCACTGCGCGCCGACGCCGGCAGCGTGCGGCGTACCGTCGGGGCGGGCGGTGCCGAGGAAATGGGTGATCTCCGGACCGGGCACGGCGGCGAGCGCGTCCCGGGCCCGCGCCCAGTCCAGCGGCGGGCTGCCATAGCGGTCGAGGTTGGTGGTGTCGGCCGGGCTCGGCTCGCCGTCCGGGCCGCTGCTCGTGGCTGGGCTGCTCATGACCTGGACGCTAGTCGATGATTCCCTCGGCTTTGAGCAGGTCGGCGAGGTGGGCGAGTCCCACGCGCAGCCGCGATTTGGCCGTGCCCTCCGGAATGCTCAGGTCGCGGGCGACCTCACGGTAGGTCCGCTCATGGAAGTACGCCAGGGTGACGGCCTCCCGCTGCGGGGCGGGCAATGCCTGCACCGCCGCGCGTACCGCTTTGACCTCGGTCTGCCACAGGATGCTCTCGTCCACCCCGGCCTCGGCGACCTCCGGCGGAGCGGCCGCGGCCTGATAGCGGCGGCGCGTCTCGGTACGCCGGATCCAGTCCAGTGCCCGGCCCCGCGTGGTCACGCACAACCACGTACGCAACGAGCCGCGCCCGGGGTCGTAGGCCGCCGGCCGTTCCCAGAGGTGGACGAAGACGTCCTGCGTGACGTCCTGCGCCCCGGCCCGGTCGCGGGTGATCCGGACGGCCATCGAGAAGACCAGGGCCGACCAGCTGTCATAGATCTCGGCCAGGGCGTCGTCGTCGCCGCCGACGAGGCGCTCGTGCAACCGTGCGTCCGAGTCCCCCGTCCGCACCCTCAATCACATCCCAGGGTGGCGGCCGCTCGCAGGACCAACCCGGCCAGCTGCCGGTCGCCTTCGATCGCGTACGCCGCGGTCTCCGGCGAGCGCCGGTTGGCGACCAGCCGCGCGAAGGTGACGGCGTCGGCCCGCACGGTGAACGGCCCCAGCGGCAGTTCCCATTCGCCGCCCGCGGGTCCGGAGAGCACGAGCCGCCCGGCGCCCGGCTGCGCCACCCCGTGTGCGGCCAGCGCCCCCGGCAGCAGCCCGACCGCCAGCGAGATGATCCGCCGGACCTGCTCGGGCGGCGGCTGGCTCAGCCGGCGGCCGACGTGCGCGCTGATGTCGTCGAGGTGGATCCAGGTCTCGAAGGCGCGCTGCACCAGGGCGTCGCGCAGCGGACCGCGCCCGGGGCCGTCCCGGCCGGCGAGGGAGACGTCCCGATCCAGGTCCCCACCGGACGCGAGCCCGGTGACCAGCGAGTCGGCCTGGGCCCGCCAGGCCTCGTGCACGGCCGGTCCCGGCGTCCCACCGGACCTGATCGGATCCGGCAGCTTCGTCACCGGCAACGTGAGGTCCGTGGCGAGCATGGCGTCGTTGCGGGTCAGGTGCACCATCAGCCCGGCCAGGTCGTGGTGCCGGGGGTCGGGCGTACGCCAGTCGGCCGGGTTCAGCCCGCGCAACGCCCGGTCGAGCAGCGCGACCTGGCTCGCGTACGCCTCGACGAGGGTGCGCAGCAGGACGGGTGGGCGACGGCTGCGCGCCCGCTCCAGGATCTGTCCACGTAGTCCGGGTGGTGGTTCCATGACGTGCTCGATTCCCAGCCATGCCGATGCGGCGCGCAGCTTCCACGCCTCTGCCGAACAGGGGGCGCACTGGGCGAGGTGCGCTTCGATCGCGGCCGCTTCGACGCCGTCACAGGCATCGAGCGCCCACGCCCCGAGAAGATCAGCGACATGTGCATCCATGGCTACTCCGCTCGGAGGCTACCGGCCGGTGCGCCCGCGGCCAACCGCCGATCGGGTCGCGAAGCCCGCGAACCGGTGCGAGTCCACGTCCACGAAGTGGTACGCCGGCAGTGGCCCGACGATCTCGATGCGCAGCCGACGCCCGGTGACCAGCCGGGTGAGCCCGGCCGCGGCCCGGATGAAGGCGCGTTCCGACTCTCGCCGGACCAGGTACGCCCGGCCCATCGCGGCCGGGCGCTGGTGACTGCGTACGGCGTGTGGGGCGAGGTCGGCGTGCATCCGGGTCCACAGTTCGTCCGAAGTGGACCGGTCGTGGCGGCGTCGGCAGGGCCAGACCGGCCCGGCCGTCGCCTTGCCCGGTTCCGCCGAGGACAACCGGTCTTCGGTGATCCGCACGTGCCACTCGGTCGCCTCGCGGATTCGGCCGAAGGCGTCGACGAGCCAGGCGTGCTCGGTCCGCAGCAGGCCGACCAGCCCTGCTCGGGTCGCGTACAGGCCGCCGAAGCGCATCGGCAGGACCGGCGCCCGGTTGAACACGGCGTGCACCACCTGGTCGTGCGTACGCACGGCGTGCGCGAGCCAGCCGTCCTCGGTCAGGTCGGCGTCGGACAGCGTCAGGTCGAACGGCGCGGTGTCCACCTCGGACGCCACCGCCGCGTACGCGCCGTCCCGGACGATCTGCACCGGAGTCCGGTCGATCCCCGGCGGCAGTACCAGCCCGCCCGCGTCGGCCGGATCCACGAATGCGTACAGGTACCACCCCACGCTCACGACGGCTCCCCTCCCGTGCCCCACCTAGTGGTGGTACGCACGCCGGGCGGGCGTGGATGAGGAACCGGTTCAGTGTTTTCATCCGAGCGCTCCGATGACCGGAGCGACCGCCTGCAGCGGTACGCCGAACACCACGTCCGGCTCGGGTTCGGTGAGCCAGTGCGGTACGCGTCCGCCGCCCGATCCGTCGCCGCCCGCGCCGGCTCCGCCGGTCATGGGCGCGACCGGCGGAGTGAAGTAGCCGCCGCCCGCCGCCCCGCCGGACGCTCCGCCACCCGGCGTGACAGCCGGGGTTCCGGCGGTGACACCGGCCGGGACGGGGTTCGCGTCGACCCGCGACAGGACGGGATCCACAACGCCCGAGCCGCCGGACACCGTGCCGCCGGACATCGTGCCGCTGGACATCGTGCCGGTGGGGATGGTCGGTGGGCTGAACCCCGGTACGCGGGCACTCCCCCGTGCGCGTCCGAGCGTTCCGGCGGCCGAGCCGCCGCTGCGTACCGGAGTGGGCGCCGGCGCTGGAACGGCCGGAACCGGCGACCCCGGAGTGGACGGTGCGGGCGTCGGGGACGGCACCGTCGGCCCGGACGACGGCGGGCCGACGAGCTGCGGGATGGCGGTGCGAAACCGGCCGCCGAGCGCCGCGGCGGCAGCCGACAGCCCGGCCCCGTAGACCCCGCCGAACAGGGCCCCCTGGGTGGGCTGGGCGGGATAGGTCCCGGCGACCAGATCGTTCACCGCCGGGAAGGGCGCGGCGGTGGGCGGGGCCGGGACGAGCGCTTCGAGGTCGGCGTACTTCTGGGCGAGGTCGGTCAGCAGCCGCACGGCGTCGAGGTCGGGCCGGCCCAGCACCCCGGTACGCGCGGCCTGCAACGCCTCCCCCGCCGAGTAGACGTCGTCCGCGACGAGCCGGGCGAGGTCGCCGAGCTGCCACAGTCCCCGGATCAGGTCGGCGATCATCTGCTGGTAGCGTTCGGCCGCCCCGCCGGTCCAATAGGGAGTGAACGCCCGCAGCTGCTGCTCCAGGTCGCCCGCCCGCGAGTAGAGCCCCCGGGTGATGTCGCTCCAGAGGTCGGCGGCCGCGCGTACCTGGGCCGGGTCGCCCACGGCGATCAGCTGCTCCAACTGCGCCCGGGCGTACGCGCCGAAGTCGGTGCTCATAGCTGCGTACCCGAGGTGTAGACGGTGCCCCGGCGGATGTCGGCCGCCGCCTGCTCGTCCTGCGCCTCGTAGCCGGCGGCCACCGCTCGGGTGGCGTTCGCGGCGAACACGTCGCCCGGCGGACGCTGGCCGGAACCGTCGCCGGTCCTGGCGACGTCCC